>NZ_JAUPTE010000024.1:0-73955 GCF_036701705.1 Microcoleus sp. w1-18aA5
TTCGTACTTCATATTATGGGAGCTAATTTTTTCTTTTATTTTACCTAGAACGAGCGCACTTTCGCAAGAGGTCTAATACATTAATGGGCAAATTCATCTCAAGGATATTATTGAGGGGCAAAGGCACGATGATGTAATTGAGGTGATTAAATCTAAGAAGGTACGCTATGAGTAGTTTTCAGTAAAATGACATCATTCGGATTATTTCGGCACGAACGAGTGATATGCAATGAACGTGAATACTATGAAAGTTGAGACATTGAAAAAGCGGTTGAATAGAAATCGTCCCATGACATCGATCGCCATTCCTATTCCCGAAGATGCGATCGAAGATTTGAAGCGAGTTGCACCCTTACTTGGGTTTTCTTGTGATCGATTATTAGTACGTGCCTATATTGGACAAGGACTTCACTCCGATCTCGATCGCCTAGAAGAGGATACGATCTCTGCTGTATAAAGTTCTTCTCCATCATCGTACTCAAAAGGTTTATGTCAATCTCGATCGCCTTCCAATGTACTATAATTCAGATACCAACCTTTGTTGGAGTATCTTTTTATGTCCTTGCAAGAGCTTAAAGAAAAAGCCAGCCAACTATCAGTCAGCGATCGCCTTGCCCTGCTAAGTGCGATCGTTCAATCCCTGCAAAGTACACCAGAAATCGAGAATTGGCAATATTTAATTGCACGTCCTCATCCTTGGCGCAAACAACTTTACATTAAGGGACGTAAATTACTGGCATCGACTATTTGGCGAGACATGACTGCAAATCAGATGTCACCCGAACAAGCTGCCGAAAATTGGGATTTACCCCTGTCTGCTATTTATGAGGCGATTGATTACTGCCAGAAACATCAAGAACTTTTAAAATTAGAAGCAGACGAGGAACGCTATCGATTGGAAGTAAAAGGAGTCCAAGTTGAGCCTACGAATGCTGCTTGACGAAGATTCTCAAGCAAAGTATTTAGTCAATCTTCTTCAGGCAGCCGGTCACGATGTAGCCACAGTCAATACACTGGATTTAATGAATCATCCAGATTCAGTCGTGCTAGACGCTGCCAGAGAAAATGAGAGAGTGCTGCTTACACGCAATTGTGATGACTTTCAGCAATTGCATCAAGCGAACCCAGAACATTCAGGAATTTTGGCAGTTTATCAAGATTCTGAAGCTTCTAAGAATATGAGTTATCAGGCGATAGTGAAGGCAATTGATAATTTAGAAACAGCCGAATATGAACTAAATTATCAGTTTGTGGTGCTGAATCAATGGAGTTATTAATGAGAACTTTCTGGAAAAATGCAAAATAGAAGTCTCATTGTTACCTGCTATTATACAATCTTACGCGCTTCCTTAATCGATCGCTCTTTTTATTTCAACAACTGCTTCTCCCGTTTTACCCGTTGCGCGATCGGGTATTTATAAGAAATCGTCCCGATCGACTGCTTAAACAGATCAGCGAAAAGTCCGTTAAGGTTATCTGTTTTCAGCCGAGATTAGGCAAGCAAAATCGTTAGCTTGGTTGGTAAGTGCCAGCGATCGCCGATCGGTATAACACATCACTGCAACCGACCTTATGCTAAGTTATTTTTGGAATGAGAAGCGATCGCCCGCGCCAGCAGAAAAGGAGGATCTACAAAAATGGGTAAAGGCAGGTTAGAAGCATTCAGCGACGGTGTAATCGCCATTCTCATCACCATTATGGTGCTGGAATTGAAAGTGCCCCATGAAGCTGATTTAGCTGCGCTGCATCCCCTAGTTCCAGTATTTCTGAGCTATGTACTCAGTTTTATTTATCTTGGTATCTACTGGAACAACCACCATCACTTGTTACAAGCGGCTCGGCACGTCAATGGTAATGTTTTGTGGGCTAATTTGCATCTGCTGTTCTGGTTGTCACTCATTCCCTTTGTCACTGCCTGGACAGGCGAGAATCACTTCGCTGCGTGGCCAGTTGCGCTTTATGGCACAGTGCTGTTGTTGGCTGCGATCGCTTACTTCATTCTTACTCGTGTCCTTATTTCTCACCACGGTAAAGAATCCACTCTGGCAATTGCACTTGGGCGAGACTTGAAGGGTAAAGTATCAGTGGTGATTTATACCGTCGCAATCCTGCTTTCCTTTGTCAACTCATGGTTGGCTTTCATGCTGTATGTTTTAGTTGCCATCATGTGGCTTATCCCCGATCGGCGTATTGAGAGAACTCTGAATTCGTGAACAATGTTCCACAAAAAGCCATCGCCAGCCAGCTAACACTTCGCTTGAGGAATTAACAAATGACAATTCATCAAAACGGACTTTTTATTGAACCCGGTCAAGGTCGTTCTTACTACTTTGGTCAAGACCTCTATACCTTCAAAGCAGTTGGTGAAGAGACAGGGGAAGCCTATGCGCTTTGTGAGGTAATTGTTGCACCTGGTGGCGGTACGCCAACCCATCGCCACAACCGAGAAAATGAATCATTTTATGTTCAAGACGGAGAGATTGAATTCCAGCTTGACGATCGTACTTTCGTTGTGACGGCTGGAACCTTCCTTCATTCACCGAAAGGCCAGCTTCACCGATTTACGAATACCACCGCTACACCCGCTAAAATGCTGGTTTGGGTCACTCCTGCTGGCTTTGAGAAATTTATTGCCGAAGTTGGAAAGGCCGTCAATGGTGAGATTACCCTTGGAGCATCCTTGAGCCCTGAAGACCTTGACAAAATTCTTACTACTGCTCCCAAGTACGGTATCGAGATCGTACCTCCACCCTCTGAGGAGTGTGCCTAGATAGCAATCACTCTTGAAGTCATGGTAGAAATATTGGGACTAAAAATATTTTAAAGCAGTTTGTACGATTCTGAATTGTCTATTAATTCACTTTGTTCACCAGGATAAAAGCGCTCGTCTCAAATGTCGGTCAAGTCGTAAAGACAACTGATATCGTTTCCGGTTGCATCGGTATTTTTCAAATGTCCAAACTGTCATTTGTCCCAAAATCATAATTTTAGTCAACACTCAACAATCATGAGGAGTGCAATCCGAATTGATATTACTTGAGTTATATCTAGAGACGGGTTGTTTCGACAAACGCTTCTCTATCTTTAGGAAGAGATAAACGCGCCCTGAACTAACGCCACCAAAATAAGGTTTTGAGTAAGAAAGCAGGGGGGGAAAGTACGAATACACATTGTAGGGTTTCCTTGCCTGTCATTCCCAAGTGCGATCGCCGAAGATAAGAGTATAGAAATTAAACGGCTGGTTTTCACCCGCCCTTACACAAAATGAACTCACAACTAGAACAACAAGTAACAATTCTACAAGACGAAACAGCAGCGGCAGGGAATTCAGCCAACCCAACAGTTGAAACTCATGTATTCGCCTCAGAATTTGCAACAGAGGAAAAAGTCAGAGTGGAAGAATTTAAGATTAGCGCCGACAGCCTAATTGGTAAAGTCAAAGAACTAATTCAGCAAGGAAAACTCCGCCGCCTCGTCATCAAAAACTCGCAAGGGCGGACTTTGGCAGACATTCCGCTGATGGCTGGATTGGTAGGCGGCGTTGCAGGATCGGTAGTCTTTCCAATTGCTGCTGTACTGGCTACAGTTGGGGCAGTTGCAGCTCATTTGACTGTAGCCATCGAGCGCAAAGAATAGTCCTTAGTAATTAAAAATCTTCTCTTCAAGTCCGCGAAGGCGGACTTTGTTTGTTTAGTAGCGATTTCAATCGCCGAATTGTCAGATCAACGCAAATTATCCGGTACTCTCGCCGCAGGTTGGTCTAAATAATTGTAAACAATGCGCGAAATCCGACGGACAAAATCTCTCACAATCGGGTCATTGTAAGGACGTTTGACAAAGATTGCGGCTAAATAACGCTTGCCGTTGGGCATATCAATAATTCCTGCATCGCCAACTACAAAGCCGATATCTCCAGTCTTGTCAGCAATAACTGCGCCAGGGCCCAAACCGGAAGGCAAAAGCGTTCTAGTTGTTGTGTGCCGCAGTAATTCTAAAGCTTGTTCCCGACTCGATTCAGAGACTAATTTATCGCGAGACAGCATCGCCAGCAACTTTACCATATCCACAGAACTTGTGGTATTTGTTCCTTGAAAATCTCCCAACCAATTGCGAATTCTGGTATCAGTTAATCCCCAACTGCGAAAACGCTCGTTGAGTTTAGCAATTCCCCCCAAACGTTCAATAATCATGTTGGTGGCTGTATTGTCGCTGATGGTAATCATTTTATCTACGGTTTCTTTGATGCTAAACCGAGTTCCATCAGGTTCGTCTTGCATAGTTCCAGAACCGCTGGCAACTAAGTCGGACTTCATAACTAATGTTTCGTCGAGGCTAACTTTGCCTGCGTCTACATCTTGATAAAAAGCAATCAGAATTGGTAGTTTGATGGTACTCGCGGCCGGAAATACTCGATCGCCCTTGATATCCAAATAGTTTCCTGTATCTAAATCCAGAAAAAACATTCCGGCGCTGAGGGATCTATACTGTTCGATCGCACTTTCGATTTGAGGCTTGATGGCTGTCATTTCCGAGCCTGCTGACATTGCCAAATCAGTGGAATAGTTTCTCTGATTTCCCGGCGAAACAGTGGGTCTAACTTGACCTGCTGCTTGTTCTATGCGGGTAATAGCTGTGGGGATAAAAGACTCATTTCCAGCTATTTGCTGGGGATTTGGCAACTGAAACGACCAGCGCGTGGCAGATTCTCTAATGACTCGGACTTGTTGCGGGTCTAACTTATAACCGGGAGTTAATTCTATTACTAACCTGGTAGTTCCGGTGTCAAACTGCCCAACTCTAATTTGTTGAATAGCTGAGTTGTAACTTTGAGGGCTTTCGGGATATTCCAAGACTATTCCCGGTAGGTCAATTACTAAGCGGGTGGGATTGGCGATTAGTTTAACTTCCGGCTGAACTCCTGAATCTGTGGTTAAATTGAGTTGGTTTTCCCTGGGATCGAAGTGCCAAGATGTTAGTGTATCAGCTTTTGCGGGCAGGGCGATCGAGAAAAGGCTAAGGGCGGCCGGCAACAGCCATCGCAGTTTAGGAGTCATGTGTGAAGAGAAAGAGTTTAACGGCTGCAACGAGAAAGCGGCTGAAAAAACCTGATCAACCGCTTTCGAGACGAAGCACCTAGCATCATACAGTCAACTTTTGCCTGCAGCCGTAATTTTTTTTATTTTCTTTGAGAATAGTCGGTTTCCGGGACTGATCTCAAATCCGCTTCTACTACCTCTTTTTTTTCCAGTCTCGCCCAGGCGGACGAAAGTTTGTACAGTTGTGGATTCTCTTGGCATAATTCTTGTTTTGCAGACAAAAATTTTATTCGCGTGAGATGAATTCAAGTTAGGCGAGTTCGCGATTTCTAGCATCTTCGAGGGAGTCGATCGCGGCTTTGAGAAAAACTTTTCCTTTAGCAACAAATCGGCGATCGCTCAAAGGATCGTAAGCTTCCCAATTACCGCTAACTTCGCGATCGCGCCACAAAAACCAGCAGCGGTAGATTTCCCCGCTATCTATATCATCGCACAAAGCCAGCCAATCATCCCCTGTGAGAGCGCTAGCATCTAATGCTACCAATTCCATCCATGCAAGCGCAGTGCAGGCATCGATCGCCTCAGCATCAACCGAGTCAGATTTGGTAGCTATAGGTTGTGGCGAACACAGTGTAGACTTCATAATTTCTCCTTAATTAAATTAAATCAATCAATGAATTTGCCTATTTATGGAACTGACCCGGTACGCCGAGTGGAAAAACTGTGTTTTGATAAATTTCTGGTTCGTCAAATTTACCAGCCGCTGATGCTTCTGTTAAATTATTAAGTGTATTAATTGTGAAAATGGCGGCGGTTCCCAAAGCGGCCATTGCCAGCCTGTGTAAGATTTTGCTCATTTGGCTGCTCCTTTTTTGCTTGGTGTATCTACTCTAAAAAGTTAAGTGGTGATTAGTGGCGGAGATTGGGGAGTTAAGAAAAACTTTTTATCCTCAAATATATTCAACTGTTGAAGCCGTTATCAGGACAGAGTTTCAGGAGTCGATCGCCCAAAAACCCTCTCGCAGTAAAATTCCTTAAATTCCGGCTGGTTGATTATCTTCCTTAAAATCGCCCAAAATAGGAACTTAAGGCGTTAAAATTTCTAGATTCGTTCCCCTTTCACTGCAAGCGAAGTGCTCAAGTCAAAACGCGATCGCGGTCGCATTCTCACTGCCTCTGGCTTAAAGAAACTTAACGAGGCGCTCCAAGAATGGTCTGACCGACATAACATTAGAGGTACTCTGACTGAAATCGAGGCGGAATCTGGCGTCGGTGCGGATACAGTCAGCAAAATTAAGCAGGGTAGAGAAGGTGCGGATTTGAGTAAAATTCGACAGTTGTTCGCGGCTTTTGAAATGACTCTGGCTGCTAGCGACCATCGATCGGCTAAACTTGAGGAACCGACAAATTTAGACGAGCTGGACAATTCGCCGGCAGCGGAAGATACAGCCAGCAACAGAATTGTTAAAGTATTTGTCAGTTATCGTAGCGCCGAACCCGATCGCGAGTTAGGAAAAGAGTTAGAAACGGCCTTAAGCGCGATCGGGCATACAGTTTTCACAGCAGAAAATAACATTAGATTAGGAGATAATTGGTTCGATCGCATTAATTCATTCCTCCAAGAATGCGATTATTTGCTGCTACTGTTGCCGCCAACGGGAAATCAAAGCGAACTGATAACATATCAAGTTCAGCAAGCAAAAGAACTGCAAGACTCCCGCCCTGACAAGAAACCAATAATTCTCCCCATCCGCGTCGGTTTTCCGCTAAATGCGCCTCTAAATCACGACTTGCGGGGCTATCTCTACCGCATCAAACAGAGGGAATGGAAAACCACCGCGGACACTCCAATTATTATCGAAGAGGTTCTGAATTTACTAGCAGAAGAACCCACACCAGTTACCGAAGAAACGGACAATTTAACACAAAAACAGGTATTAGAAATTAGCAGCGACGAAATACCTCTACCCGCCGCTGAACCGGAATTACCGGGAGGACAAGTCGATGTTGCTTCTCAATTTTATGTAGAACGCCCGCCCATCGAAGAACGCTGTTATCAAACTATTGTGCAGCCCAGCGCCTTAATTAGAATCAAAGCACCAAGACAAATGGGCAAAACTTCATTGATGGCAAGAATTTTGCATCACGGAGCTCGTCAAGGCTATTGCACCGTGCCGCTAACTTTTCAGTTAGTAGATAAAGGCGTCTTTGCCAACTTAGATAAATTCTTAAAATGGTTTTGCGCTTACGTCGGCCGCGAGTTGCACTTACCCAATCAATTAGACGATTATTGGGACGAGATTTTTGGCAGCAAAGTCAACTGCAAAGATTACTTTGAAAAATACATTTTGCCGCAAATCGACAGTCCTTTAATTTTAGGATTAGACGAGATCGATCGCGTTTTCCAATATCCCGACATTGCCGAAGACTTTTTAGGACTGCTGCGGGCGTGGCACGAAGAATCCAAGCGGCGAGAAATCTGGAAAAAACTGCGATTAATTGTAGTTCACTCCACCGAAGTTTACATCCCAATGAACATCAATCAATCGCCTTTCAACGTCGGACTGCCTGTAGATTTGCCCGAATTCAACTCTCAGCAAATACAAGATTTAGCAGAGCGCCATAATTTGAATTGGTCGGATGCAGAAGTTGAAAACTTAATGAAAATTGTCGGCGGTCATCCGTATTTAGTGCGAGTTGCATTATATCACATTTCGCGATCGGATTTGACACTCGATGAATTAAAAGAAACTGCGATCGCAGATGCGGGAATTTACAGCGACCATTTGCGTCGGCAGTTGTGGAATTTGGAAGAATATCCTGAGTTAGCGCAGGGTATGAGAGAGATTGTGGCGGCCGACTCTCCGGTGCAATTAAAGGCGATGCAGGCGTTTAAATTAGACAGTTTGGGGTTGGTGAAGTTGCAGGGGAACGAGTGCGTGCCGAGGTGCGAACTGTACCGACAATATTTTAGATCGCACTTAAGCGCGATCGTGTAAAATTTGATGCGTAACTGCGGCAAGTAATAATCAGGTGAATGATACCCATGAACGATATTTTTTTGATAACATCCGATAATTGGCTAGACTGGATAGCCGTGTTTGGTTATCTCGGTTTTACTGCTTTCATTGCATGGCGCGTGTTCACCACAAAGTAGATATATCATGAAATTACCTTCTTCCTCTTCTTCTTTCATTCTTCGCGTCCTTCGCGCCTTCGCGGTTCGTTGAACTTTCGCAAAATTGGAATTTTTTCCAACTGTTCCGGCCGTATACTATCCCAGTTTAACCCCATTGGACGCGGATAACTTGTATTAGTATCAATTACCTCCTGGGCAGTAACAATCCAATTCAGCGCCCAATCGTGAGCTTGCATTGGTAAACGCGAATCTGCGACTATTTGCAAAGGATGCACTGTTGTTACAATAGGCGTATCGATTTGTACTAACCCGAATTCCTGCAACATAGCCAATTCCAAATCCGCAAATCCTGCACCTTTCCCGGTTCTTCCCCCGTTGCGCGCCACCGCTACACAACCGACTATTACTAAATCGATCGGCTCCATTTCTGCAAAACTTACCAATTTTCCGCAATCGAGAGCTTGGCGGGCGATCGCACTTTCGGCAATTGATATATTTTGTCTCTGCAAATCCTCAGCAGTTAACTCTACAAAACAGCGATCGTCTGTCAATCGCGGTACTGCCATATACAGGCGTTTTCCATCTTGCAAAGCTTGCATCCGCACCGGATTTTGCGCCGAATCAGGATTGCACTTAATCGTTTTTGCTTGTTGCCAAATTGGTAAATTTGCCAATCTTTCGGCAGCCACCTGTGCACCGACAAAGTTTGGAATATGACCAAACGGATCGCCAATAGATGCGGCTTGCTGTTTCAGCAAACACCAAATTTCATCTCTTAACTTGTCTTTGTCGTCGTTATATCCAGTCCAATCAGTTTTCATGCTCTATTGTGCTACAATTTATCATACATAATTATGCTTTAATACCGCCTCACTTCTTCAGTCTGCGAAGACGGATTTTGTTTATGTAGTAGCGGTTTCAACCGAATAAATTATATGAATTTTACCACAAAACCCAGTTATTATCAAGTCGGTGGGAGTTTGACAAATAACGCTCCAAATTATGTGAAGCGGCAAGCCGACGACGATTTATATAACGGATTGAAAGCCGGAGAATTTTGCTATGTTTTGAATTCCCGGCAAATGGGCAAATCTAGCTTGCAGGTGCGGACAATTCAGCGGCTGAGAAATGAAGGAATTGCTTGTGCTGCGATCGACATTTCGGAAATTGGCAACCGCGGCGTCACTCCCGAACAGTGGTATGCTGGTTTGCTACGCATTCTCGAAAATAACTTTAACCTGTCGGATATTGTCAACGTGCGGACTTGGTGGCGCGATCGCAATTTTTTAACTCCGGTTCAAAGATTGAGCGAATTCATCGAAACCGTACTTTTACCCAACATTACCAGCAATATTGTCATTTTTATTGACGAAATCGACAGCATTCTCGCCCTAGATTTTCCCGCCGACGATTTTTTAGCTTTAATTCGATCGTGCTACAACAAGCGCGCCAACAATTCAGAGTTCGATCGCCTAACTTGGGCCCTTTTAGGCGTAGCATCGCCGACGGATTTGTGCCGCGAGCAAAATGCCACCAGCAATACCCCTTTTAATATTGGCAAGGCGATCGAATTAACTGGTTTTGACGAAACAGAAGCTCAACCGCTAGCAGCAGGGTTGGCAGACCTGACAGATAGCCCTCATGAAGTTTTGAGAGAGGTTTTGTATTGGACGGGCGGGCAGCCTTTTTTGACTCAAAAGCTGTGCAAACTTCTGCTGGAAAATCCACAATTAATCCCGAATTTACCCCCCCCAGCCACCGCTTGCCAAGAGGGGGAGAAAGATGCTGCCACCGCTTGCCAAGAGGGGGAGAGAGATAAAATTCACACTTCTCAAGAGTGGGTGGAGAAAGTAGTGCGCTTGAAAATCGTGGAGAATTGGGAAACTCAAGATGTGCCCGAACATTTGTCCACAATTCGCGATCGGCTTTTCAGAGAAAACCAACGGATTGTCAGGAGACTCGGATTGTATCAGCAAATATTAGAACAAGCTGAAATTGTCCCCGATGGTAGTGCCGAACAAATGGAATTACGATTAAGCGGATTAATCGTTAAGCGCAGGGAAAAATTAACAATTTCTAATCCTATTTATCAAGCTGTATTTAACCAAGACTTAATTGAACAAAAATTAGAAAAACTCTCGCCTTACTCCGAAGCCATCAAACTCTGGCTAAATTCTAGCTGTGAAGATGATTCCCAACTGTTGCGAGGAGATGATTTGCAGTCAGCATTAGTTTGGGCGGCAGGAAAAAGTTTGAGAAACGAAGATTTTCAGTTTTTGACTGCCAGCCAGAAAGTTATTTTGAGCGACCAAAATCAACTGCTGCGTTCAGCTACACTCGAAACCAAAAAAGCTGTCTGTGATGCCGAAAAAGCTTTGAGTGAAGCTGACTCTGCCAAACAAAAAGCCAAACAGTGGATCGGCATCGGTTCTGCGGTACTGGCAGCATCGTTACTGACAGCGATCGGCTTTTCAACTCTTGCTTACCAGCGGTTTAAACTAGCACAAGCAAGTATTGAAATTGAACAAAATGGCAGCGATGCTTTATTGTTAGCGGTATCTCAAAAAACCGAAAACACCGAAGCTTTATCAGAAGCTTTACTGAGGGCGATCGCCTCCGGTAAAAAATTAAAAACCTTGGTTGAAAACAAACCTAAGCTAGAACAATACCCGGCAACAAGACCGCTGTTAGCCTTACAAATAATTCTCGATGAAATTAGTGAAACACAGCAGGTCAAAGCCTCATTAAGTCCGCAAAGAAAGATTAAGTGGTCAGCTCATAAAGGTGCAGTTACCAGCGTCACTTTTAGCCCAAATAGGCAAATCTTAGCAACCGCCGGAATAGACGATACAGTTAGGATGTGGAACTCTTCCGGGAAAAAAATTGCTGAATGGAAAGCTTTACAGCGGTCAGTTAATATGGTAAATTTTAGCCCAAACGGTAATTTTTTAGCGACAGCCGGAAGGGATAGCACTGTTAAAATATGGAATTTATCAGGTAAAAATATTTCTACTTTGAAAGGAATCCAAGGCTCTGTTACCAGCATCAGTTTTAGTCCCGAAGGAAAGTTATTAGCCGCGGCAGGGATAGACAGCTATGCTGCAATTTGGGATTTGTCTAAACTGCCACAATTAGTATCACCTAGCCAGAAACTCCCAGGTCACAACGGCTTAGTGAGAAGCGTAAATTTTAGCCCAAAGGGCGATTTCATAACGACTTTAGATGGCAAATCTACAGTGCGACTTTGGAATTTGTCGGGCAAGCTAAAAAAAACACTGCCTGTTCAGGCAATAGGGATTAGTTTCACTCCAGCTCAACACCAGTATCGCTTTGCTACAGTAACATTGAATGGCAAAGTTGGGCTGTGGAATCTCTCAGAAAAAGAATTAGTTAAGGAATTTCAAACCTTGCATTTTGATGCGAAATCAATTAGTTTTAGCCCCGACGGAGAACTGCTTGCTACAGTGGGAATTGACAAGACTGTACGGCTGTGGAATTTAGCGGGGCGACAGGTTGCTCAATTTGAGTTCGAGGAGAATGTTGTTAGTGTCAGTTGGAGTCGAGACGGAAAGCAAATTGCTGTAGCTGGAAGCAACGGCACTGTATGGTTGAGGCAGGTTGAAGGGTTAGAAGAATTGCTGAAGCAAAGCTGCAATTTTTTCGCCACTCAACCGAAGTATTTTACCAGAGTTTCAACTATCTGCAAGTAGGGTGCATACATTACTTTAGCAAGTAGGGACACGGCAATGCCTTGTCCCTACCCGTAGCTAATAACTTATGACTATCAATTTACCTTAACAGGCGAAACACTTACATTAGGATTTGTGACTCTTCTTAAGAGTTCTTGTCGAGCTTGTTCTGGATTTTGGCCTTTGGGTACTTGATATAATAATCTACAGGAACCGTCTTGAGGATTAGCTGCACAAATAATTAGTTGACCGGTGGGCGATGCACCTGCTGTGACAATATTCTCCCAAGTTCCTTGCGGTTGTGAGTTGTTGAGAATTCCCGATACTCGGGTGCACCGAGTAATCGCGTCTTCTCCTGATTCATTGAAATAGTTATCAGCTAGCCACAAAATAACGGGAATATTTTTGCCTTGTTGGACAGCAATTGTAGCTGGGCGGCCGCCAGCAGCGCCACAGAAGAATGAAGGCGTTTGGGCAAAGGCTGGACTGTTTGCTAAAATCGGAGCAGCAAGGGCAATAATTGACGCACTCAAAGCAGACTTTAAGAGCCGAAATTTCATGAGCAGTAATAAGCTTTTTCATTTAAGGTTACTAATAGTCTAAAAAGTTAAACTGTTTGTTGCCGGGAAGATTAGGCATTTAGAGAAAAAAATAAAGTTTATTCTGCAAATTTTTGCGATCGCACACACTGGCCTCATCTAAGCCAAAACTCAGGGAAAAAAGCTCGCTGACAAACACCAAAGGCAGAAAACAGGTGCAGCCACAGGGGGCGCAAGCGCAAAGGTATAGGGTAAAGGAGTGGTTTTGCACCGTTTTTTGCGCTCCCCTCGCTCTTTCTGAGGTTGTCCCACCTAAAGGGGAACCTGTGTTAACATCGAAAAAAATATTCTCTTTAATAATCAACAATGGGCAATGTTCTGGTGCTGAACGCCTCCTACGAACCCCTTAACATCACCAATTGGCGAAGGGCGGTAGTTTTGTTGCTGAAAGGAAAAGCAGAACAGGTAGAACACAACGGGAAATTTATTGCGCCAAACTTCCCGCTACCAACTGTGATCCGACTGCGGCATTACGTCCGAGTTCCCTATAAGGATATTCCGCTGACCCGCCGGAACATCTTGCACCGGGACGCACACTCTTGTCAATACTGTAGTTATGCGGGGGACGATTTAACCCTCGATCATGTGATTCCCCGATCGCGCGGAGGAGGCGACAGTTGGGAAAACCTCGTCACCGCTTGTGTCCGCTGCAATGTCAATAAAGGCAGCCGCACGCCAAAAGAAGCGGGAATGTCGCTGCGCTATCCACCTAGGAAACCTCACAGCGGTCTTTATTTTGAAGTGACTAAACACGTTAAGAGCGGTATGCACAAAGAATGGCAAAAATATGTAATTGGTCTTTAAAACCCCTGTCAGCGCAAGCGCGGGGGTTTTTTGCGGAAGTTCTGAGTCCTGAGATTGCTTCGTTCCTGGGAACGCACACTCTCTACATGAGTTAAAAAGTTAAACAGTTAAAGAGAGAATTTACGCTCTTAAATCTGGTTTCTAGTAAGAAGTATGGGCTTTGACAACAAGGCATCTACAAAGAAACCGGGTTTAAGATAGAATGTCGCGCAAATCCTGAAATAGTTAAATTGTTAATTTTTAACGATGAAAGACCATCCCCCTAACAATTCCGATGAAACATCCGGCAACCACGAAGGTGAACTTGAGGCCAGCAGCGAGGTTGTACCCGGAGTGAGTGGGCCTGGGAAACGGCGCAGCAAAGCCGAAGTTGTTTCCGAGGAAAACCGCAGCCGTCTCCGCGAGGAATTGCACGATCGCAAAGTCGAGCAATTGCGCCAAATGTTCGATCGGCACAAAGGCACTCGCCAGTTAATCTTGCTGCAAGATTTTCCCGATCCCGACGCACTTTCCAGCGCTTGGACTTACAAATTAATCGCCGAACAATACGATATCCAATGCGAGATTATCTACGCCGGCGCCCTCAGCCACCAAGAAAATATTGCCTTAGTTAAATTGACAGGGTTGCCCTTGCAGCGGTGGACGCTGGAAACAGTAAAAACTAAGGATTTGTCGGTGTTTCAGGGCTGCGCTTTCATCGACAACCAAGGGACGACTTGTAGCTTAACCGAGTTTATTTTAGCGGCTGGAGTTCCGATCGCCTCCGTCATCGATCATCACAATTTGCAGGGGGAAATGAAGGCAGAATTTATCGATTTGCGCCCTCAAATCCGCGCTACAGCCACGATTTTTGCCGAGTATTTACAGGCTGGACTCCTAACTCTCGACGCCAGCGTCAGTCTGCACATCAAGTGCGCTACAGCTTTGATGCACGGTTTGCGATCGGATACGATCGCCCTCAGACAAGCTCAGGAGGAGGACTTTTTAGCTGCGGCTTATTTGAGCAGGTTTTACGACCCGCAGTTACTGAATGCCGTGTTACAGTCGTCTCGTTCTAAGTGGGTGATGGACGCGATCGAGCGATCGCTCAAACACCGCACCGTCCAGAACAATTTTTCGATCGCCGGCATCGGCTACCTCCGCTATGACGATCGGGATTCTATTCCCCAAGCGGCGGACTTTTTAGTAACAGAGGAGAACGTACACACAGCAGTTGTCTACGCAATTGTTCACGACAAAGACGAAGAAATTGAAGTAGTAATTGGCTCGCTGCGAACTAATAAACTTACTCTCGACCCCGACGAATTCATTAAAGAAGCCTTCGGTCAAGATGCTCAAGGACGCTTTTTTGGTGGCGGTAGAAGTCAAGCCGGAGGTTTTGAAATTCCCGTCGGGTTTCTTTCCGGCGGGAATGAGAAGAGCGATTATGCAAGGCTGAAATGGGAAGTATTTGATGCTCAGATTAAGCAAAAACTGCTGAATTTAATTAGTCCTAAAGACAATCCTGTTTACGATCATTAACTCTGGAGTTTTTAAGTGCGGTCTGAATTCCAGCAACAGCCTGGGAATGCGATCGCTTTTTGGCTTCCGCTTGCTACCAGGTGTTGCCGTGTTTTTTTCTCAGTCCGGGCAAAATCTTAACTTGATAATCAGTCTTGCCCGCACTCTAACTCTCATCAACCGGCTTTTTTAAGTTTTATTGAGGGTTTGAACTCACGCCTTGTGCGCTTCTGCCATCAACAGGCTTTCCGGCCTGTTTCACAACAACTGTATTTTCTTGTGGGTAGTAGGGGTTGGGCAGGAGAATCCGACCATAAAAAGTTTATTGAACATCCTGCAAGACTTTTAACGAAGTAAGGAGGTTAAAAAACCCTGTTGACTTCTCCAGGACTCACCCTAATAAATTTTATCCCCATTTCCCCAAAATACACACCAAATAAACTGGGTATTTTAACTGTTGTCAAGGGAGGCAACGAAGTATTTTGCTCAAAAAAACCAGGTTGCGGAGCAAATTTAGTTTTATCGAGTTTACTAAATTCACAATATTTCTTACTTTTTAACAAAAATGCAAGGTGGATTTTTTGTGATATTTTAGTGTTTGCTCGCTAAATTCATCACAATTTGTTATAGTTGGTGCAGGAAAGTTCCGATAATAATTAGTAAAAAAAACCTTGAAAAGAATCAAAATATATACCCAACAACCTAAACCATTGGCTAAATGATATGAAAAAAATAATTGTAGCAGTCAAAAAAAGTTGTGTTTGTCACATGAATATGTTTTTTTTCCTAAGTCCATGTAGCGATTCATACAATTTTAAACAAATTATTATATTTATTTGCCGCGGGTTAGGATAGTAGAAAATAGCTTAAAAAAACAAGGAAGACGGAGATGTCTACAAAACAGACTTTCTCTTGGTCGTTAGAGAAAAGCCTAGAAAAAGTTTCAGAAATTGCACTTAAAATCAACGAGTTCGTGGCTCTGGAGACAATTTTGCAATGTGCGCTAGAAGAAACCAGGTTGCTGCTGCAAACCGATCGCGTAATTATTTATCGCTTCCTATCGCATAGAGATGGCGTAGTATTTGCAGAATCGGTTGATGCCCAGTGGCCGCCAACCCTAGGAAAACAGATTTATGATCCTTGCTTTGAAGCCACCTGGGTAGATCGTTACAGCCAGGGACAAACGAGCAGCATTTCTGATATTCACGCTGGTGATCTTCAAGCTTGTGATGTCGAATTGCTCGATCGCATCCAAGTTCAGGCAAATTTAGTTGCGCCAATCTTGCTAGATGGCCAACAACAGCAATCTCCGAAGCTTTGGGGACTGTTGATTGCTCATCAATGCCGAAGTCCGCGTCAGTGGGAACCTCTCGACGTTGAGATCATGCAACAGGTTGCGTGGACGCTGGAAACAGTAAAAACTAAGGATTTGTCGGTGTTTCAGGGCTGCGCTTTCATCGACAACCAAGGGACGACTTGTAGCTTAACCGAGTTTATTTTAGCGGCTGGAGTTCCGATCGCCTCCGTCATCGATCATCACAATTTGCAGGGGGAAATGAAGGCAGAATTTATCGATTTGCGCCCTCAAATCCGCGCTACAGCCACGATTTTTGCCGAGTATTTACAGGCTGGACTCCTAACTCTCGACGCCAGCGTCAGTCTGCACATCAAGTGCGCTACAGCTTTGATGCACGGTTTGCGATCGGATACGATCGCCCTCAGACAAGCTCAGGAGGAGGACTTTTTAGCTGCGGCTTATTTGAGCAGGTTTTACGACCCGCAGTTACTGAATGCCGTGTTACAGTCGTCTCGTTCTAAGTGGGTGATGGACGCGATCGAGCGATCGCTCAAACACCGCACCGTCCAGAACAATTTTTCGATCGCCGGCATCGGCTACCTCCGCTATGACGATCGGGATTCTATTCCCCAAGCGGCGGACTTTTTAGTAACAGAGGAGAACGTACACACAGCAGTTGTCTACGCAATTGTTCACGACAAAGACGAAGAAATTGAAGTAGTAATTGGCTCGCTGCGAACTAATAAACTTACTCTCGACCCCGACGAATTCATTAAAGAAGCCTTCGGTCAAGATGCTCAAGGACGCTTTTTTGGTGGCGGTAGAAGTCAAGCCGGAGGTTTTGAAATTCCCGTCGGGTTTCTTTCCGGCGGGAATGAGAAGAGCGATTATGCAAGGCTGAAATGGGAAGTATTTGATGCTCAGATTAAGCAAAAACTGCTGAATTTAATTAGTCCTAAAGACAATCCTGTTTACGATCATTAACTCTGGAGTTTTTAAGTGCGGTCTGAATTCCAGCAACAGCCTGGGAATGCGATCGCTTTTTGGCTTCCGCTTGCTACCAGGTGTTGCCGTGTTTTTTTCTCAGTCCGGGCAAAATCTTAACTTGATAATCAGTCTTGCCCGCACTCTAACTCTCATCAACCGGCTTTTTTAAGTTTTATTGAGGGTTTGAACTCACGCCTTGTGCGCTTCTGCCATCAACAGGCTTTCCGGCCTGTTTCACAACAACTGTATTTTCTTGTGGGTAGTAGGGGTTGGGCAGGAGAATCCGACCATAAAAAGTTTATTGAACATCCTGCAAGACTTTTAACGAAGTAAGGAGGTTAAAAAACCCTGTTGACTTCTCCAGGACTCACCCTAATAAATTTTATCCCCATTTCCCCAAAATACACACCAAATAAACTGGGTATTTTAACTGTTGTCAAGGGAGGCAACGAAGTATTTTGCTCAAAAAAACCAGGTTGCGGAGCAAATTTAGTTTTATCGAGTTTACTAAATTCACAATATTTCTTACTTTTTAACAAAAATGCAAGGTGGATTTTTTGTGATATTTTAGTGTTTGCTCGCTAAATTCATCACAATTTGTTATAGTTGGTGCAGGAAAGTTCCGATAATAATTAGTAAAAAAAACCTTGAAAAGAATCAAAATATATACCCAACAACCTAAACCATTGGCTAAATGATATGAAAAAAATAATTGTAGCAGTCAAAAAAAGTTGTGTTTGTCACATGAATATGTTTTTTTTCCTAAGTCCATGTAGCGATTCATACAATTTTAAACAAATTATTATATTTATTTGCCGCGGGTTAGGATAGTAGAAAATAGCTTAAAAAAACAAGGAAGACGGAGATGTCTACAAAACAGACTTTCTCTTGGTCGTTAGAGAAAAGCCTAGAAAAAGTTTCAGAAATTGCACTTAAAATCAACGAGTTCGTGGCTCTGGAGACAATTTTGCAATGTGCGCTAGAAGAAACCAGGTTGCTGCTGCAAACCGATCGCGTAATTATTTATCGCTTCCTATCGCATAGAGATGGCGTAGTATTTGCAGAATCGGTTGATGCCCAGTGGCCGCCAACCCTAGGAAAACAGATTTATGATCCTTGCTTTGAAGCCACCTGGGTAGATCGTTACAGCCAGGGACAAACGAGCAGCATTTCTGATATTCACGCTGGTGATCTTCAAGCTTGTGATGTCGAATTGCTCGATCGCATCCAAGTTCAGGCAAATTTAGTTGCGCCAATCTTGCTAGATGGCCAACAACAGCAATCTCCGAAGCTTTGGGGACTGTTGATTGCTCATCAATGCCGAAGTCCGCGTCAGTGGGAACCTCTCGACGTTGAGATCATGCAACAGGTTGCAATGCACATCGGGTTGAGGATGTGGCACTTGGAATCTCACCGCCCGGTGATCGGGCCAAATCAACCGCCGGAACTCGAAACAGAACCAAATCAAACTGATCCCAATACAGAAAGCGCGCCAAGAGTCAATCATCAAAATTGTCTACAACCAGAGTTAGCCTGTTCCCTGAGCGGGGAAATTGTCCACCTCAAAGCCTTTGACTTGTTGCAAAACCCGATCTGGATATTTGATATTGAGCATTGGCAAATCCGGTGGGCCAACCAAGCTTCCTTGTACCTGTGGAATGCTTCGACGCGGCAGCAACTCGCGAGCCACAACTTTAGGGATATGTTGTCAGAGTGTACTCGGATTCGCTTGCAGGGCTATCTGGAGCAGTTTGAGCAAGGCCAAACCTTGTCTGAGCAGTGGACGTTTTACCCGGCCGGTGAGGCTGTTTCTGTCGGCTGTCGGTGCTCTGGCATCAGGATTGATAGCGGGCGTTTGGCAATCCTGGTCGAGGGTAAGGTCGAAACCGCTCCTCACATCGAACCGGAAACCCTGCGATCGATCGAGGCAATCCGACACACCACGCTGATGGTTTCGCTCTACACCCTCGAAGGTGTGCCGCTGCTGCAAAACCCGGCGGCCTTGGGCTGTTACGGGGAGGCGCTGCACCGTGGCTCTGCGACAGATAATGCTTTTGTGAGTCGCTTTGTTGACTCTCAGGTAGGAGAGCGAGCAATGGCAGTTCTTAAGTCTGGTGAAGTATTTAGCACGGAGGCTCAAGTGATTACTCTGGCGGGGATTCGCTGGCATGGGATGGACGTGCGGTGTACCAACGACCCGGTAACAGGCAACCCGATGTTGCTCGTGAACGAAAAAGACATTACCGACCGCCAGCAAGTAGAAACAGCCCTGCAAAAGAGTGAAACCCGGTTGTCAGAAGCCCAGCGGGTTGCCCACATCGGTAGCTGGGAATGGGACGTGAGTACGGGTAAAATTACCTGGTCTCCCGAACTATTCGAGATTTTGGGACGATCTAGGGCCCTAGGCGAACCTACTTATGAAGAAAACTTGCGGCTTTACCATCCCGAAAGTGCCAAACAGCTACACCGGGTAGTTCAACGAGCGCTCACTCACGGAGAGCCTTATCTATTGCGCCTTAGAATCGTGAGTCGGAATGGTTCTATCCGCCATACTGAAGCCAGAGGACAGGTTCAACTCAATGCAGAGGGAAAAGTCATTCGGTTGTTTGGTACATCCCAAGACATTACGGATATTGTCCAGGCGGAAACAGAACTCAGAGAAATGAGTACAGCTCTTGCTAATGCTGTGGAAGGCATCTCGCGACTGGATGTTTTCGGACGCTACCTCACCGTTAATCAAGCCTACGCCAATATAGCGGGTTATCAGCCTGAAGAAATGGTTGGTATCAATTGGCAGAAAACAGTTCATCCCGACGACTGCTACAAGATGATGACGGCTTATCAAAAAATGCTAGCCGAGGGCCGAGTGGAAGTTGAGGCCCGGGGTATCAGGAAAGATGGTTCGATTTTTTACAAGCAGGTGGTGATGTTGGCAGCCTACGACTCGCAGGAGCGATCGATCGGGCATCACTGCTTTATGAAGGATATCACCGATCGCAAGCAAGCAGAAGCAGCATTACAGCAAGAGTTCGGGCGTCTGGCTGTGGTGATTGCCACCCAACAGGAAATCGCCATCCGCAATCCTAACCTGGATGCAGTGATGGCGGTGATTAACGATCGAACTCAAAAATTGATCGGTGCCGATGGGGCCGTGATTGAAATCTTGGAAGGGGATGAGTTGGTTTATCGGGCAGCCAGCGGTATCGCCAGCACCTATGTTGGATTACGGATGAAAGTAGGGACAAGTTTATCGGGAAAATGTATTGCGACCGGCCAAATTATGCTTTGTGATGATTCACAAACCGATCCACGGGTGGAGCAGTCTGTCTGTCAGCGCATTGGTATCCGGTCACTGGTGGTTGTTCCCTTGTTCTATCAGGACGATCGGGTTGGCGTCTTAAAAGTTGTTTCCGCTAGACCCTGTGCCTTTACAGAGTCAGATATTCATACCTTACAACTGATGGCGGGGTTTTTGGCGGGTAGCCTGCATCTGGCTTCAGAGTTTGATGCTAAAAACATTCTCCTGAGTCAATTACAGGAGAGCGAGGAACGGTATCGTTCTGTGATTAGAAGCATGACTGAAGGCGTCGTACTTCAGCTAGCAGACGGACAAATTACTACCTGTAATGCTAGTGCCGGAAGGATTCTCGGACTGACTCCCGAACAACTTATGGGGCGTACATCCATAGATTTAGACTGGCGAACCGTTCAGGAAGATGGCTCTCCTTTCCCCTGCCAACAGCATCCGGCAATGATTACCCTACGGACGGGAAAACCCGTATCAAATGTGGTGATGGGCATTCACAAATCGGATAAAACGCTGACTTGGATTTCGATTAATTCGCAACCGCTGTTCCAAATGAATCAGTCTCAACCCTATGCAGTAGTAACGACTTTTGCTGATATTACAGAACGCAAGCGGGCCGAGGAGATGCTCAGACACCGGGCGGAACAAGAAAGATTAATTGCTACGACAGATGGGTTAACACAAGTAGCAAACCGCCGCTGTTTTGATGAGCGATTGCAGTCGGAATGGCACCGACTGATACAGGGGAAACAACTGCTTTCGTTGATTATGTTGGATGTAGATTATTTCAAGCGATATAACGATTGCTACGGACATCAAGCTGGGGATATTTGTTTAGTAAAAGTGGCTTCATCGGCTGCACAAGCGGTTAAACGTTCATCGGATCTGTTGGCACGTTACGGGGGCGAAGAATTCGCGGCTATCCTACCGAATACGGATGCGGATGGCGCGATCGCTGTTGCTGAGTCGATCCGAGAGGCAATCCGAGATTTGGGAATCCCTCACGAGCAATCTGATGTGAGCGCGATCGTGACCGTTAGCATGGGAATTGCAACTGTGATTCCCACTGCGGAAATATCACCGGATGAACTCGTTGCCCTCGCCGATCGAGCATTATATGATGCGAAACGACAAGGGCGCGATCGCTACACAAGCGCCAACCAGATGACAGCGCCAGATTTCAATACAGTTGTAGAATAGGCAAAAGGTAGGTATATCCTAGACAGCTCCTAGAAAAACGGGACCCAATGCCTGGAAGTATTGAGATATGGTTATTTATCTAATCCGGCACGGTATCGCCGCCGCACCCGAAGAATATGATACAGACTCAGAACGCCCCCTGACTAAAGAGGGCGATCGTAAAACCCGGAAAATTGCCCAACGCCTGTACGAACTCGAAATTCAGTTTGACCTAATTCTCACCAGTCCCCTACTGCGGGCGCAGCAAACCGCCCAAATCCTGCAAACAGTCGGTTTGAGTTCCCAAATAGAAGAATCCGCCACCCTCGCCCCTTCAGGAGACATCGGGAACTGGCTGGAGTGGTACAAACAGTGGCAGGAAATAGGTAGCCACAGCTTGGCCCTGGTTGGCCACCAACCAGACTTAGGCAACTGGGCAGAAACTTTGCTTTGGGGTCGATCGCAAGACGCCCTGATTCTCAAAAAAGCAGGTATCATCGGCTTAATCCTCCCCGAAACAGGCTCCCCAGTGGGCCGCAGCCAAATGTTTTGGCTAACGGCGCCCAAGTTTTTGCTCCCCTAGAAACACCGAACCGCCCCGACATTAACAGGACGCGCCAGCCCTCTTAAAACCGCATTCTCGGACGGCGAAACCGGAGAAAAGGGGCGACAATACGCAGCGGTGCGATCGGGCTGTCTTTTGAAAAACCCGATTTCTGAACCCCAATTAAATGATTATTTGTCAAGACTGTGACACTATCTTGGTTTCTGGTAATGTACTTTTAGTAGATTGAACTCACACAAAACGGTATCGCAATGGTCGTCGGCGAATTCAAACCAGGTTTAGAAGGTGTTCCCGCCACCTTGTCCAGCATTAGCTACGTCGATGGACAAAAAGGGTTGCTGGAATATCGCGGGATTAGCATCGAGGAACTGGCACTCAAAAGCTCCTTTCTCGAAACTTCATATTTATTAATCTGGGGGGTACTTCCGACAAAGGAAGAACTAGAAGCTTTCGAGCATGAAATTCGCTATCACCGCCGGATCAAATATCGCATCCGGGACATGATGAAATGCTTTCCAGAAAGAGGACATCCCATGGACGCCCTGCAAGCTTCAGCGGCCGCCTTGGGCTTGTTCTACTCTCGCAGAGCCCTGGCTAACCCAGCATACATTCGAGAAGCTGTAGTGCGACTGCTAGCTAAGATTCCCACAATGGTAGCAGCGTTCCAGCAAATGCGACGGGGAAATGACCCGGTGCGGCCGAGGGATGACTTGGACTACTCGGCTAACTTTCTTTATATGCTCAACGAGCAAGAACCCGATCCACTGTTAGCTAGCATTTTTGACACTTGTCTGACTCTCCATGCTGAACATACAATTAATGCCTCTACATTTTCGGCAATGGTAACAGCTTCGACGCTGACAGACCCTTACGGGGTTATTGCTTCAGCAGTTGGCACTTTGGCGGGGCCACTGCACGGGGGAGCTAATGAAGAAGTGATTGATATGTTGGAGCAAATTGGTTCGGTAGAAAACGTGCGGCCTTTTGTCGAGAAGTGCGTTGCAAATAAGGACAAAATCATGGGTTTCGGTCACCGAGTTTACAAGGTGAAAGATCCGAGAGCAACTATTCTCCAAGGGTTAGCAGAACAGTTATTTGAGAACTTCGGTCACGACGATTATTACGACATTGCTGTCGAGTTGGAAGAAGTGGTTGAGGAGAAATTGGGTCACAAAGGAATTTATGCAAATGTAGATTTCTATTCGGGTCTAGTTTACCGAAAAATGGGAATTCCGATCGACTTATTTACACCAGTTTTTGCGATCGCCCGTGTTGCTGGCTGGTTGGCCCACTGGAAGGAACAGCTAGAGGCAAACCGCATTTACCGCCCGACTCAAATATATACGGGCACTCACGGTGAGCCTTATATTGCGATCGAGGACAGACTGCCATCCTAAAGCAATAATTATCAACTCAGATCTGAAAATGGCGAGAAGAATTGTTTTGCTTTCGTGAAGTGTTGAATTAAAAATTGCTTTCGCCTTCCGAGTCAGGAAGCAATCTCTATCTGCCAAAAACTGCCGTGCTGGGTTGCACCCCTCTTGTATGTTGTGGTGTTTGTTGGCGACAATAGTAAGAAGTGACGATTTTCAGGAACTCCGGTCCTCAGACTTGCGGGTCTGAGGCTTTTTATTGGAATATTTTTTATGGGAATATCAATATCAAATCCGCGCTTCATCGGAATTATTCATCTCTCTGGAATCTCCCTCTGCGTTCTCTGCACCCTCTGCGGTTAAATCTCTTAATTCCACAGCCTCCGCATCTGCGTTACCAGGAAGAGCCTGGTAACGAGTAGACTAGCTAAATCTAAACAGATTGAGCTACATGATGGCGGCTGGTCAATTTATCCAATTGATTAACCAACAAACTTAGGAACAATCCCACATCGGTAACAACTCCAATAGACTCGATCGAACCCCGATCACTCAATTTCGTCACCACCGCCGGATTAATGTCCACACAGACCATCTTCACACCAGCCGGCGTCATATTTCCCACACCAATTGAGTGCAGCATAGACGACAGCATTAACACCATATCCGCACCGCGTAACAGCTCAGTATATTCTTCTTGAGCCTTAACTAAATCCATTTGTGTGTCAGGAAGTGGCCCGTCATCACGGATCGAACCGGCAAGAGAGAACGGTATATTATGCTTCACGCACTCGTACATCACACCGTTAGTAACCAAGCCTGCTTCAACAGCTTTTGCAATACTCCCGTAACGTCGCACACTGTTAATTATTTTCAAGTGATGGCGGTGTCCACCCCGCACAGCAACACCGCGTTTCATGTCAACCCCTAAAGAGGTTCCCATATTCGATTGTTCCATGTCGTGAACTGCGATCGCATTTCCACCTAACAGCGCTTGCACGTAACCTTCGCGAATCAAATGCGCTAAATGTTCGCCACCGCCGGTGTGAATAACAACAGGCCCTGCGGTAACTACAACTTTGCCACCGCGATCGCGAATTTGGCGCAATTCCCACGCTACTTGTTCCACCACCAATTCTACACGGCGCTCGCTAGAAACGCTGCCGGACATAAAGCTGAATTCTTGAGAATTGCGCTGTTCCCGGGATTCTGTTTTGCGGATGGTGCGGATACCCACTACATCTACAACGACTTTTTCACCTACTTTTAAGTCGCGCAATAATTTGCATTTAGCCACTGGGCCATCAGCAGTTTCAGTAATAGCAACAGCACCATCCATCCGCTGATTTTGCGCTTTCACCCACTGACCATTTACCCGCACTTCCGTGGGATAAATTGTACTCACATAAAAGTCGTCTGGTCCGACACCATCTTGGACTACGGGTTCTAAAATAGCGTCGCAAATCTCTTGTGGTGGCGGCACTGCACCCAAGTCAATCAGCATTCCCATCATTTCTTCCATCACATCGTGGGAAGGAGCCGAAACTTTAACGTCGGCAGATGATGTGCTTTGCCGCTGCTCTCCTAGATTGAAATTGAGCACTTGGAAACTGCCACCGAGATCGACAATTAAGTCCAAAGCGCGACTGATTAAACCAGCATCTAGCAAGTGACCGTCCATGCGAATTGTGCGGCTTTCTACCATCACGTTTGCCGATCGATCTTCTTGCACCGGTTCCGTTACCCGCAGCGTCAAACACTTACAGGCGCCGCCCGCTTTCAGAAATTCGCTCATCGGCGTTTCAATTACTTGAAAACCGGCCTTAGTAATGCGCGTTTTCAAGGCTTCGCTAACCTTGTTCATTACCACAACTTTGTCAATATTGACCGCATTGCAGGCAAAATTGGCGGCATCTGCTTCTTCAATGGCAATGCGTTTTTCCGGCGCAACTCGCATTTCAATTAAGCGGTTGGAGTAGGAGTCAAATGCTGCTGGATAGTAGAGCAAATAGCCGCCTGTCAGAGGACAAAAACAGGTGTCTAGGTGATAGAAACGTTCGTCAACTAAACGCAGCGAAAGCACTTCTATGTTGAGCCATTTTGCTAGTAACGGGTGCGAGTCGAGTTCGGAACGGAAGCCGTATCCGGCCCACAACCAGCGTCCTTCGCGATCGAGTAAAGCATCGCCAGCGCCCTCAAACGGCAAGTCTTTCGGGAGTTCGTGCACGGTGAAACCTTTGCTTTCAAACCATGCTTTGAAATAGGGTTCTTCGCCTTGGCGTTCTTTGTGATAGAAACGGCTGAGGACGAAGGTATTGCCTAAAAGTAAGCCTGCGTTGGCGGTGAAAACCATATCCGGCCAGCCTTTTGCGGGCGGTACGAGGTCTACCACGGCGTTTTCTTTGAGGACGTGGTAAAGTTTTTCCCACTGTTCGACGGCGCGATCGCGCGATGATTTGTGGACATTTCCCTCCATCCACGGATTAATCACGTAATCCACATCGTAGTGGTCGGGAGCACACATGAGGAAGCGAATTGAGTCAGTCATAATTCAGTTAAAATGTGGTAGACGCTACAGCAGACGTATGTTGACAGAGTTTGTATAATAGCAACTGTAATATTCACTACTAATTTTAGCAGCGCAACGTCTGGAGTCTCAAAAGGGTAACTCTTTATTATATCATGTTTAAGATAAGATTAAACTAAATGACAGACCGTTCGCAGCAAATACGGGAGAAAATGTCAGGTTATGACGCACTCTAAAATAGGTTCTGATAGACGATTCATATAATATCCGTTGAATTCCCCCCCCATCTGACGGTCGGGGTGGGTTTAGGCTCATCTCTGGCTGATATTATAGATGGTTGGTGAACTGGCCCCTACAAAAATTATGGTTAATTTACCGCCCCTGATTTAACAGCTTATCCTAAGTTTTAACTTTCAACTTTTGCGAAATCGGCAGTTGGAGCGCAAATTCTGTTCCCCGGCCAACTTCTGAATGACACTCCAACTTACCGCCGTGGGTGTCTTTCACAATTTGGTAACTAATCGACAACCCCAAACCAGTGCCGGTGCCGATCGGTTTGGTAGTAAAAAATGGGTCAAACATCCTTGACTGAATTTCGGGACGGATACCGGGCCCGGTGTCAGAGATTCGCACACACACTTGATTTTCGCTGCTGACTTCAGTAACAATGCGAATCTGATTAACTTTGCAAGTACAATTTGCTGATGACTCTTCCATAGCGTCGATCGCATTCATCAGCAAATTCATAAATACTTGGTTTAATTGAGCCGGATAACACTCGACTTTGGGCAGTTCCCCGTAATTTTTAATAACTTGAATTTCCCCACGTTTTACCTGTGGCTGAAATCGGTGCTGCAAAATCACCAAAGTGCTCTCTATCCCTTCATGAATATCTATTACTTTGCGAGCTGTTTCGTCCAGTCTCGAAAAATTTCGTAAAGACAGCACTATCTGCTTAATTCGGTTAGCACCTTCTTGCATGGAAGCCAGCATTCTCGGAAAATCCTCAGCAATAAAATCTACTTCGACTTCTGCCAATTCTTCCTCAATTTCGGCAACTGGTTCGGGATAGTGTTGCTGGTAGAGATTGATCAATTTTACCAAATCGCGAGCGTACTGTGCGGCGGGAATAATATTGCCGTAGATGAAGCTGATGGGGTTATTAATTTCGTGGGCTACTCCCGCTACCATTTGCCCGATACTTGACATTTTTTCTGCTTGAATAAGCTGAGATTGAGCTTTTTGTAAGTCTGCCAGAGTTTTTTCTAACTGTTTCGCTTTTTCTCGTTCTCGCTGTTCGCTAAATTGCAAATCTGCTTCGGCTTGTTTGCGATCGCTAATATCGATATGCGTGCCCGTCATCCGCAAAGGATTTGCCGAAGCGTCGTGTTCCATCACCTTCGCTTGAGCTAAAATCCACTTCCACTCGCCGGATTTTGTCAGCATCCTAAATTCCACTTCGTAAGTAGGACTTTTGCCTTCCAGGTGAGCATTTAGCGCTGCTTTAGCCGGAGGAACATCCTCTGGATGTACCAGTTTCTCCCAGGTGGCGAAACTATTTTCTACCTCCTCTACTTCATATCCCAGCATCGTTTTCCACCGCGGATTAAAATAGACTTCTCCCGTGGTCAAATTCCAATCCCACAATCCCGTAGCACTGCCTTCAAATGCCAGATAAAAACGTTCTTCGCTAAGAAGCAAAGCTGCTTCGGCTTTTTTGCGATCGCTAATATCCATCACTGTTCCCAACAGTTTTATTACTTCCCCAGTTTCGCTAAAAACAGCTTCTCCCCTTCCTTCGACGTATATAATTTGACCGCTAGGATACAAAAATCGGAACTCTCTTTTGTAGGCAATGCCTTGTGAGATAGTCAGGCTGACGGTTTGTTGAAATAATTCTCTGTCGTCGGGATGACACATCTTTAAAAGTTTGGCAGATGTCGGTTCAGTTGCACTTGAGTCAAGACCAAAAATGCGGAATACTTCTTCTGACCAAGTAATTCTATTGGTGACTAAATCAAATTCCCAACTGCCGATATGGGCAATTTTCTGGGCTGCTGCTAGACTAGCTTCGCTTTGTTGAAGTTTAAGCCGCTGTTGTTTATCTTGTTCCAGAAGATTTGCTTGAGCGATCGCAATTCCCATCTGTGCCGCCACAGCGCTCAATAATCTGATCTCATCCTGCGTCCAGTGGCGGGGGCGATCGTACTGATGTAAGCATATCATTCCGTTAGCTTTTCCCTGATAGGAAGTGCGGATGGATATCATCGACTTCAAACCTATTTGACAGCACCAATCTCGGACATTTTCTAGCAGGGTTTCGGAAAAAACATCGTCAGAAACTACAGCTTGATCTTGGGATAATAAAAACTCAACGTGAGGATTGCCCTGTATGGGAATTTCTAAATCTAAAAGCGATTGAGAGGCTGTTTTTCTGTACTCAGCGACATTATAAATTCTGGGAACAGGGTCTTCTGTATAGGTGTGAATCAAGCAGCAATCGGCATTAAAAATTCGACCTATTTGAGCAGTCGCTGTTTGAAAGATTTGCTCTTGATTTAAGCTGTAGCGAATTTCGAGAGTAATTGTTTCTAGCAGAAATTTTTGTTTTATTTGCCGTTCCAAAGCAGCTAAAGCTGTTTTAAGTTCTAGTTCTGCTTGTTTGCGATCGCTTATTTCAGTAGCCGTCCCCAAAATTTTCCAAGGTTTGTCGTCTGCTGTTCTGGCAAACACTGTATCCACGCTAACAAACCAGCGATATTCACCATTTTTGTGCTGAATTCGGTACTCAAACTCAAAGCTTTCCCCGTCTTTTGCTGCGTCAATTTTGCTCAGATGTTCTGAGAATCCTGGTAAATCGTCAGGGTGTATTAAGTTAGGAAGAAATCCTCCTGCCATCTTCTGGATTTCTTCAAGGGTGTAGCCAATATCGCTATAGATTTCGCGGTTGATATACAGAGTTCGCTGTTCTATCAAATCGGAAACGTACAAAAGATTAGGATGTGTTTGAATTACTGCCGATAGCCAGCGTTGGCTGTCTCGGAGTTCTGCTTCGATCCGTTTGCGTTCTTCTATTTCTGCTTGCAGCCGCGCATTTTGTGCTAAAATTTGTTTATAAAGACGGCTCAGAAGCAGTTGATTTTCGACGCGGCTCACCACTTCTTCTGTTTGAAATGGTTTACTAATGTAGTCGGCCCCGCCCACCGAAAAAGCTTTGACTTTATCAAAAACTTCATTTAAAGAGCTAATAAAAATCACAGGAATATCTTTGGTTTGCGGACAAGCTTTTAGCTGTTCGCAGACTTGATAGCCATCCATACCGGGCATCATGATGTCCAGCAAAATCAAATCTGGTGGACTCGACAGAGCAAAGTTAAGAGCCAATTTGACATCTCGTGTCGGCCGCACTTTATATCCCCGCTTAGACAAAAGCTGGGATAAAAGCCGCAAGCTTTCTGGATGGTCGTCCACCATTAAAATATTTTCTTGTAAGGCAGCGTTTTGAAGTCTAAGTGTTTCTAGTCTTGGATTTTTATTGTCAGTTGTATTCATAGCAAACCCTCACACTATTCAAGTTGTATATGTGGGAATATTTTCAAAATCATTAACCACTTTTAGGTAACACTCTCAGATCAACCAGCACAACTATTGGCTTTATAGCACGCTCCTAAATTATCTGTCATTATATCAAAAGTAATGAGCGTTGGAAAATGTTGGTAGATAAAACGATCGGAGCCGAGTGAGAAAACAGCCTATATTGCTCAAATCACAGGCTAAGCAAGCAATTTTGATTAAAGGTAAAGCTGGTACAATTTCTATCAACCAGTTTTGCCTGCCTTTATCTTGTGGCTTTTTTTTCAGTAGATATCCTCACTGGAAAGGTTAATTCAAACAGGCCGGAACATGGGTGTCAACTTAAGACTAAAATTATTTGTTTTTCTGGTTTGTATCCAAGTCTTGAGTTCCCTAAATCCCCCTTCTTTAGCAGCGCTAGGGCAGTGTAGGCATAATTGTCAAACAGTAGGCTTTTACTACATTTGAGCTTAAGTTGACACCAATGGGCCCTGAAATACTCCTACAATATCTTATATTTTATTTGCGCTGTCGGGCCGATTTATGGTATCTTTGTCTCGGTCTGCAATTCCCCGCAAGCGGCGTACACGGCTTTCACGTTATACCAATTCAGAAAAATCCGAGCAATTTCTAGAGCTAACTGCGGTTTGCCTTGGTCAATCAACCACTGCAAAAAAGGAGTCATCGTTCGTTCGTTCAGCATCCCACCTAATGATAAAACTCCCCATAGGATTTGGTGCAGAAAAGTCATTTGAATCATCATCCTTACTTCCCAACTTGGGTGTTTTTGATAAAACAAAACTCCCATTCTACCGCGCTGAATTTCTCGGTCAATCATGCCCGGAATTTGCTCTAAACTAAAAGGTGGATGCCAGTGATAGCCGACAGCAGCCGGACATTTAATGAGTTTCAAACCTAATTGTTTTAACCTAACTCCCAACTCTAAATCTTCCCATCCGTACAGTTGAAAGCGATTGTCAAACAGTCCAGCAGCCAGCAGCCAGTGGCGGGCGATTGCCACATTTCCCGTAGCAAAATAAGCCGCCGAAAAATCGGTGATTTTGTAAGGTTCTGAGGTAGGATTCTCAAAATTGCAAGTATTGATCACGCTGCCGTAAGTAAAAACAGCATCAGTATCTTTGTAACCCTGTAGTAAAGCATCGGCGTGTGCTTGCAAAAAATGCTCTGTTACCACCAAATCGCTGTCAATAAAAATAATCGTATCGCCCTTAGCATCTTCAACGCCCAAATTCCGGGCCGCCGCCGGGCCCTGGTGAGATTGACAGATCGATCGCACATGAGGCAACAAGTCAGCATTTGCCGCCAACCACTCCAGCGTCCCGTCCGTCGATCCGTCGTCCACCACAATTACTTCATACTCTCTGACAATCTCACCGAACTGCTGATTTTCCAAAGCCAGTAGACATTTTGCCAAAATCGGTTTACGATTATACGTCGGAATCACAACACTAAAAAACACGGTTTTTCCTCATCGCCACAGTTACCGTATCCCACGGTAGCAGATTTTCCCCAGCAACTCCCCTGGTAAATAGCCAAGTTTAGCAAAAAAAGAATATATAAATCTGTACTATTTCTGACAAGAATCGATCTCAATTAGGTGCATAATGAAAAGTCGGTTAAATCGGATATCTTGCACCATTCTCAAGAACAGGCAAGATGCCTGTTCCACAAAAATGATATTTTTTTGTGGGGTGGGCATCTTGCCCGCCCTGAAAAGCTTAGTGACAATGGTGCAAGATGTCAGTTAAATTCAGGATGTAAAGAGCAATGAGTCGCGCTAAAAAAGTTGTGCTAGCATATTCGGGCGGAGTCGATACTTCCGTCTGCATTCCTTACCTCAAAAATGAGTGGGGTGTGGAAGAGGTAATTACTCTGGCTGCTGATTTGGGACAGGGAGACGAATTAGAACCGATCCGCAAAAAAGCTTTAGCATCCGGTGCTTCGGAATCTTTAGTTATTGATGCTACCGAAGAATTTGTCAAAGATTATGCGTTTCCAGCGATTCAAGCTAACGCACTTTACGAAAACCGTTATCCCCTTTCGACTGCCCTGGCTCGCCCGCTGATTGCTAAATTGTTAGTAGAAGCTGCGGAAAAATACGGTGCAGATGCGATCGCCCACGGTTGCACAGGTAAAGGAAACGATCAGGTACGGTTCGATGTGTCGATCGGCGCGCTCAACCCCAAGATTAAAATCTTAGCACCAGCGCGGGAGTGGAAAATGAGCCGCGAGGAAACGATCGCATACGGCGAGAGATGCGGCATTCCGTCGCCAGTGAAAAAGTCTTCCCCTTACAGTATCGATCGCAACTTATTAGGAATGGCAATTGAAGCCGGAATCCTGGAAGATCCTTGGGCGGAACCGCCAGAGGAAGTTTATTTGATGACAAAGGCGATCGAACAAACTCCCGACACACCCGAATACATAGAAATCGGTTTCGATTGCGGCAATCCTGTCAGTTTAAACGGCAAAAAATTATCACCAGTCGCCTTAATTTCCCAGCTAAATGAAATAGTTGGGAACCACGGAGTCGGCCGGATTGACATGATTGAAAACCGCCTTGTAGGTATTAAATCGCGGGAAATTTACGAAACACCAGCGATTTTAGTTTTGATGCACGCGCACCGAGACTTAGAAAGTTTGACCTTGACAGCAGATGTAACGCGGTACAAGCGAGGCATCGAAGAAACCTACAGCCAAATGATTTACAACGGCCTTTGGTACAATCCTTTGAAAACCGCTTTAGACGCATTTATTCAGGACACGCAAAAGCGAGTAACTGGAACCGTGCGGCTCAAACTGTTCAAAGGAAATGCGACTATTGTCGGCCGCAAATCTGACAATTCTCTGTACAGTTTCGACTTAGCAACTTACGGCGCAGAGGACGAATTCGATCACAAAGCTGCCGAAGGATTTGTCTATGTTTGGGGACTACCAACCCGCATTTGGTCGGAAAAAAATAGAGGTTACAAATAGGAGGCAATTAGGGTTAAAAACCTGATGTTAAGCCGCCGATTCGTGGAATTAAAGTAGGGTGTAAATGGCGCACCTTATTTGCCGCAGTCGCCCAACCTGTGCCAATTACCTAAGTTATGAGTTAGTAAAATACAGTAATAATTGGTAATTGGTAATTGGTTGTTTTCCTAATAATTTGTTAAACTATCTTCAGACAAATTTAGCTTTGAGGCAGGGGTTTAAACCCCTGCCAGATTACTGTCAAATCGAGATTTTCGCCTGCTTTCTACCTTCCGATTACAGCCTCGGATCGACAGGTTCGCTCTCCATCGCTAAAACTCCGAAAACGCACTCGTGAACTTGTCTCAAAGGAGCACCCGCAACAAATCGCTCCAATGCTTCTATACCGAGAGCAAACTCTCGCAACGCCAAAGAACGCTTGCCGGAAAGTCCGCGCGATCGCAATTTTTCTAAATGTTCCGGCAAAGAATATTCCAGACCATAAATAATTCGCAAATACTCTTTACCGCGACATTTTATCGCAGGCTGTACGAGTCCTTTGCTATTTTTCACAATAAAATCCATTGGTTTAACAACCATTCCTTCGCCTCCCGCCGCCGTCAGTTTTTCCCACCATTGAATCCCCGCCAATTGGCTGTCAAAATCTGCAATTTTAACTATTTTGTATTCAGTAGCTAACAGGAATTCCGGGTCACATTTACAAATTTGTGAAATCTGTTCCATGTGCCAACAGTGATTTTTCTCAGTGTGAACAGTTCCCTCGGTTGCCAAGATGTGGAAAGGTGCTAATTTGAGGTCGGAGAGCGATTTCACTGGCCAGCAGTAGCGCTGGTAGGCACAAACATAGCGATCGGCTAGTTCGGCTCGTTCTTGGTAGCTGGTTAGCAAAGAATTAATTTCAACTCCCCGCTGGTTTGCCTGTTCTAAGTTCTTAATCGCCTCCGCAAACCCGTGACGAGATGCTGTTCCCACGGCGGCGTATTGCTCTTTCAATAAACCTTGAGCTTTGGCTGACCAAGGCATTAATTCGCAGTCCAAACACACCCAATCGGTTTGAAATTTCTCCCAAAAATTGCTGGCAGTGAGAGCGACATTTACCCGCGCTAAAAATTCTCTTTCTAAGGTAGAATTATCGAAAAAATGCCGTCCCGTGCGGGTGTAGCAAATGCCGATACTCTCGCTGAGAATGCCAAAGCGGCGTAAAGCTGCCGATGCGTCGGGGCAAACAATCACAACTGCACGGGAACCCATGTGCTTTTCTTCGCACACAACTGTCGATATGCCCTGCTGTTGGTAGTAGCTAAATGCTTCGGCTGGATATTCTAAAAGTCCAGGTTCGTTGGAGGTAGCAGCGGGAGACATTGTGGGCGGTAAATAAATCAGCCATTTGGGATTGGCGGCAAACCGACTCATTACTTCTAGGGCTGCGATCGCATTTTCTTCTTTAATCGTAATGTTACTTTGCAGGCGAGTGGAAATAATCCGTTTTCCGAGTACGTCGCTAATGTCCAGTACGTCATCAAACTGCTGTTGGGCGGTGATATTCCCTGCCGCCAAACCGCTATTGATAACGGGTGAATTAATGTCTGTATTTTTAAGTGGAGTTGGGCTGTCTTGAAAGAGGATGGGTTTGGCAGGTTCGCAGTAAATTCTAGCAGCAGGAACGCTGACAAATTCTCTTTCGGGATACCGCAAAGCTGTTAGTTTGCCTCCGAAAACGCAGCCAGTGTCAATATCAACAGTATTGTTCAACCATTCTGTTTCTGGAACGGGGGTGTGTCCGTAAACAACCGCTGCCTGACCTCGATATTCGGCGGCCCAATTGTAGCGGACGGGCAAGCCGAATTCATCGATTTCGCCAGTTGTTTCTCCGTACAAGGCGAAATCTCGAATGCGGCGCGATGCGCGTCCCTGAAATTCAGCTTTCATCCCGGCGTGGGCGACGACTAATTTTCCGCCATCGAGGACGTAATGCCCAATCAAACTATCTAAAAATTGGCGAATTTCTCGTACTGCTGATTCGCGCAATTCATCGGGTAAAGCGGCAATTTCTGCTAAGGTTTGTTCGAGTCCGTGGTTGATTTTGACATTTTTGCCGTTGAGTTTTCGCAGCAGTTTGATGTCGTGATTTCCAGGTACGCACAAAGCTGTTTCTGCGAGTACCATGTTTCGCACGAGTTTGAGGGTGTCGAGAATGCGCGGGCCCCGATCGACCAAATCTCCCAAAAACACGGCTTTACGGCCCTCCGGGTGCGCGTAGGTGGGAAAATTCCCCAAATCGGATTCGCTGGATTTTTCGATAATTTGATAGCCCAACTGTTGCAGCAATTGCTCTAATTCGTCGCAGCAGCCGTGAACGTCGCCGATAATATCAAAAGGGCCACGATCGTGTTTGCGGTTGTTCCATAAAGGTTGTCTCTCGACTTCCACCGCGTCGATTTCCTCTGGAGAACGGAGGACGTAAACGTACCCAAATCCTTCCCTATCTAGAGATTTGAGCGATCGCTTTAAATTCTGAACGTGGCGGCGAATTACATGATTTCCAAAATTGCGGTTTGCACGTTGTTGATTGCGATCGGCACACAATTTTTCTGGTAAATCTAGCACAATAGCAACCAAAAAGCAATGATATTTTCGGGCTAATTCCAACAATGATTTGCGACTTTCCGGCTGAACGTTGGTGGCATCAATTACAGTTAACTTACCTGCGGCCAGACGTTTAGCAGCGATTAAATGCAATACTTCAAAAGCATCAGCGGTGGCCGCTTGATTGTTTTCGTCGTCGGAAACCAGACCGCGGCAGTAATCCGATGAAATGATTTCTGTAGGTAGGAAATGCTGCAGCGCAAAGGTGGATTTGCCGGAACCGGATGCACCGATGAGAACGACTAGGGATAGTTCTGGAAGCGTAATTTTCATTGTTTAATAGTATAGATTTTTACTCGTTACTAGGCTCTGCCCAAGGCGTGAAAAGTTAGCGTAAAACCGAGCGTCTCTCTTGTTTGTATCGAAGTATCGATCCCCCCTAACCCCCCTTAATAAGGGGGGGGACAAGAGTATTTCTCAAAGTCAACCCCTACTCCCCTTACTAAGGGGGATTTAGGGGGATCGAGCCTTCGACTAAAAGCGAAATTTATTATGGGTTTTAGTCTTAAGTTGTCAGCAATGGGCTGTGCCTGGGAACCAGTTAAAAACATCAAAACGTTTGACTACCATTGCCACTCAAGCTTCTCCCACTCCGTAGTGGTGACATCATCAAGAAGGACATCATCATGTTGCTGTGCCATTTTTGCGAACGCTTCCTCCCAGCCGGCACGCGGTTTTTGGGCTGCACGAATGACGATCCGATCGCCGTGAACTTCGATTTCTACTGCTTCGCTAATACCAATTTGATCTAACAAAGATTTGGGAATGCGAATGCCCTGAGAATTGTCAATTGTAACGATCTGGGTTTGAATAGATTTACTCATAGCGGAAGCCTGCATTTTTCCAAGTTTAACTATATTGTAAGCACAAACAGACCGTGGGTATTATTTTCACTGACCGAATACTGCCATTTGCGTAGGCGAACCCACTTCCAAATCCTCCGATCCAACGGAGCGAAACTCCACCCCAAAACCAAACCGTTCAGCAACCCCATTCGCCCAAGTCTGAAACTCTGCGCGCGTCCACTCAAAACGGTGATCGCGGTGGCGAAATTTGCCCGCAGGCAAGTTTTCAAACCTAACGTTATATTCAATATTTGGAGTTGTGACGATCGCACTTTTGGGTCGGATAAATTCAAACAAAACCCGCTCAAAAGCAGCTAACCGTTCTAAATCCAGATGTTCGATCACTTCAATTACCGTCGCCGCATCAAAACCAGTCAAGCGGCTGTCCCGATAAATCAGCGAACTTTGAATTAGTTGAATCCGAGATTGTTGTGCGGGAGACAACCGATCGATTTGCAAACGTTCCCTGGCAATTTCCAATGCGCGATAGGACACATCGACGCCTGTAATTTGTTCGATCGAGCTTTCTTTCAAAAGCAATTTCAGCAGTTTTCCCTCACCGCAGCCCAAATCTACCACTCGCTTAGCACCACTTTCCTTTAAAACCTCCGTCACAGCTTCCAAACGCTCTTGATTCAAGCTAATTCGCTGTTCTAAAACTTCCTCTTCTTGCTGATGAGAAACTTCGAGCTCATCAGGGTAAATATTATCTTCTTCTCCTAACTGTGCCACAGCAATTCGCGTCAAACGGCGCTGGCGTTTCAGATAGCGGTTGGCAATTTGTTCGCGGGCGGGATGCGCGTTCAACCAACCTTCGCCGTGACGCAATAACTTCTCGATTTCCTCATCGCCCACCCAATAATGTTTGTCGTCATCCAACACGGGAATTATCACGTAAAGATGGCTTAACAAATCCGCCAAACGAACTGTATTTTGCAGTTCTACAGAAAAGTAAGGACTCGCGCCCCACTCGGGAAATTGCTCGTCAAGAATCAGGGGTTTTGCTGCGACTTGATAGCCCAGCGGCTCAAACATTTGCCGCAGGAACTTCTCGCCACCGCGACAGGGCAAAACCGACAGATTAACTGTCAAAGGAATAGCTGTTTCTGCGAGTTCTGGGCGGTCTTTGCAGCGACCGGATAGAGCTGTACTAAAGACTTTGGCGAGGGCGACAGACAGAAACGAAGAGGCAACGTAGGGGCGATCGTTCACGTATTGTTCGAGGGGGCGATCGCCCGATTTCGACTTGCCCCGCACCAAACCAACCGGATCGACATCTAACAGTAAAGCCGCCGTGCACCTTTCTGCATTTGCCTCTGGATAAAACACGCTGGCTTGCCCGAAAGTCATCGGAAAGGATTGATGGCGATCGGGATGTTTGTGCAGCAAATAACCCAAATCTGTAGCAGGGACGCGAGTTGTAGAGATGGTTAGTAACATAATATTAGGAATTGGGCATCGGGCATAGGGCATCAGCTATTGGCAATTTGTAATTCCTCCTAATGACTAATGACTAATGACTAACGACTACTAAGATTTCTGTTTTTCCACACTGCCCAAATCCAACTTAGCCCGCAACTCCTCCTTAATCCGATTTAAAATAGAATCCTCATCCAAAGAAGACAAAATCTTGCTCACCACAGCCTTTGGCCCATCATCTCCCCAAGAAGCACCATTAGCCAAATAAGCCTTAGTAACTTGACCGATTCCGTAGGAAGAAACCCCCGCGATCGCAGCTTGCGTTACCGCCACAGACAAATAAGGCCCTAAAGCCAAACCCCCCGTCGCCGGCGTCGCCAAACCCAACAAGCCTTTCAAAGAACTCAAACCAAAATTAGCCAACAATTCACCCGCAGTAATTCCCCCCATACTAATCGCAATCTTTTGCAGCAATTCCACCGCGCCCGCTTCCGTCATCGCAATGCCGTAAACTTTAGATAAAGTTAAGATCATCACCACATCAATTACCGCACCGCTAAGAATATCAACTACAGTAATTGGATTAAGTGCGATCGCCACCGCTTTAGTCATTACCCCGTTCCAGATAATTCGATTAGCCGCGTCATCTCGAATCTCCATTTTTCGCTGCACCAACTGCTCGTTAATATCCCCCGCACACAGCATCGTATTCAGCGCCACCAAAGACTTGCCTTCTCGGTCTAAAATCTCCAAAATCTTTAATTTTAAATCTTGCACTTGTGGCAAACTGCGAGTCATTTGCACACCCATACTGCCGTCGGGACGGCGCACCGCCCTCGCTGTCAAAGGCGAAGCCGCCGCCATCACAATTTCATCGGGAGACAACAATTCTCTGACGCGATCGTCTCGAATTTTATGATAAATTGCCAGCCTGTCTGCATCAGGATACTGGTCAATTTTATTAAACACTAATAACATCGGTTTTCCCGCTTCTCGCAACTGCGAAAGTGCTGCGTATTCCACCTTCGTAATGTCGCCAGCAACCACAAACAAAATCAAATCTGCTTGTTGAGCAACGCGGCGGGCTAAAAGTTCGCGAGTTTCTCCGTCAACTTCATCTATTCCCGGAGTATCGACTAATTCAACTTGCGACAAACGGTAAATAACTGGCGAAAGTCGTAGCGTAGGGGGGCGTAAGCCATCGGGCAAATTCTCATCAATTCCCTCTCCGACATCCCACTGGCCGATAGTCGTCGTGCGAGTCACCCCGTGAGTCGGGCCAGTTTCAAACACATTTTGACCTAGCAGCGCGTTCAAAACCGAAGATTTTCCCCTTCCCACCATCCCAAACACAGCTATTTGCACGCAAGCGCGCTCTAGCTTGTCGAGCATTTTCTCTAACCCACCAATTTCCGGTTCTAGTCCAGTTCGCTCTTGAACAGTCAAGTCGAGATTTTCTACTATATCTCGCAGAGCATCTTTAGCGTGGCGCAGGTTGAGTTCTGCCTGAATGTCTGCGAAGCTTAAAATTGTGTCATCTAATTCTCGATCGACATTTGAAAAATCGGAGGCTTCAGTCATTGTCACCTGGCTTTTTAACTTATTTTACCTAAAGTTGCAACAGATACAATGCTATTGTACCTGTTTCTGTCTGCTGTGTACAGCCCGCACCAGTTCGCAGCGCCCAAAAATCTGCTTTGCACAATTAGGAAATAACCGCAAGATTTCAATGTTTAATCTCCCGTGGAATCGGCGAGTTGCTAAAGCATCGGCATCTCTTCCTTGGATACTCGCAACTCCATTTTTCCGCCCACGATCCAGACATCAACAAAAGGAGTCTCTTGCACCCGAATTTCCTTTGTCTGCGTCTGGCCACCCTCCACAGCTACCTTCAACTTAACTGTGGATTCCTCAACAGGAACTTCCACCGCATCCGCGAAGGAAATCGTCAAATCCGTAGTCACGCCAGACTTGCGATAGACTTCCTGTTCATTCACTTCTACAGTCACGGTGTTATTGCTGAAACCGTCGCGAAGTTTGATAAATAAACGCATAGTGGTACTCACTTGGTAATGGTAAGGGGTCAAAAAATCTGCCTGGGGGCGATCGGGTACGCAGGTAGACCCGATCGCCAAAAGTGCCAACAGAATTATCAGGTGTCGAACCAACAACAGACTTATCATTAATGCTGTGAAGTTGTTGCTAGCAGTGTTTTGTACAAACTAACAAAAATTGCTTTACTCATTTAGTTTAAAATAAAGTAAAGCAATCTTCAGGGTAATTCACCAATTCACTTTTTACTTCTTGGCTGCCGCTCGCAATGTCTTGACTTCCATTGCTGAGATTTTGCTAAAAGTTTTGCTAACAGCATCCTCATCGCCGGTTTTAGCCTGAACCTCAGCTAAACAGGAAAGGGACATCTGTGCCGAAACAGGGTCGAGAATATTGGAATCGGCGACTGCTGTCAGCAACTTGGCGCTTTCATCCAACTCCGCAGGGCGTACAATCACCCGGGTTTCACGATCGTCGGTAATCGTTTTAAAGTCACGGCTAGCGTTGATACCCTTCACCATCCGAACATAGTTTGCCATCGCGTGTTTCGGATATTTTGCTAGAACTTCCTCAAAAGCATCGTTACCGCTTCGCAAAGACTCATCATCCGAACCCAGCAAATAGAACAAAGAACCCTGTTCGTCGCCGATAAACAGAGCGGCCAGTTCTTCCTCAATTGGCGTCACAGGATAGCGAACGCGAATAGTGATGATATCCGAGAATACCTCTGAACCGTCCAAAGCCCCATAGACCGCCCGTACCCGGTAATTTCCGGGTTGATCGAAATAAAATCCGTCTTTGCCATAGCCGATATATGCGCTTTCTGGAATTACATCATCGCGCGCGATCGTGCTTTCTCGCTGACCGACTAAATGATCGATTAGCGGTTCATAAACCACAACTGCGCCGCTAGGCTTGCGAATCACGATTTTGACCAAGCCGCAATTCGGATGCAGCCAAGTATGCACCCGGCGCCCGCCTGCAGCCGTCGTTCCCAGCATTAATTCCAGTACCACAGGCTCACCGAGGGCGAAGCTCTTTTGGTTGGTTGAGATCCTGAAAGTCAGTCCCGACTCATCGCGAATCGGATCTGCCATCACTTCCTGCCCCAGACCAGAGCCGATCGCAAAGTCGTTTCCACCCACAATAATATTGTTGCGGAACGCATGGCGGAGATGGATGACCTCCTCATTGTCGAACTGAAACGCAAACTGGCTCCAGTAGGTAGCCTCGCCACCCGGTGCTGGGTAATTAAAGGGATAGTTCATCCAAGACAACGACAGCGGGCGATTCGTACCGGGGGGCGTCGCCAAGGACTTTTGCCACGAGTGCAGCAAGTTAAAACTATGCCCCAGCTCGTGAACATAAGTGTAGAGCTGCAATCGCAGCTTTTCGGCAGTTTCTCCGCCTATACCTTGATGAAAAACGGCGCAGCCTTGCCGCTGCTTCCCTTGCTGGTCAAACATGATGCCGTAGAGCCCTGGGCCCAGGTCGTGAAGTTGAGCAACTACCTGCCAAACAGCCCACTGCGGCAAATCCTGCCACAAGGTGAAATGTTTCTGCATCGAAGCGTGCAATTCTGCGTTGCTCCATTTAGCCCCAGCACCAGCTTCATCGATATTGATGACGTTGTTTCCTGCTGTTGCGATCATCTCGATCCCAGCTTCTGCATAGGAACTGACGACGCTGAGGTTGCGCGCTGGCCCCCCCGACGGCAGCGAACCCGTGTTGTAGCTGCTGAATATGGGAGTGACAACATCGGAAACCTGGTCTGTTTCTAGTCGCAGACTGCGGAAATAGACAGACTCGAAGACACAAGTGTAAGTTGCTCCGGCGACTCCGCCCTTTGTGAAAAATTCCACCGTTGCTGGCGCCTGCGGCTGGAAGATGAACTTGCGCTGGATTGTCACCTGTATTACGGGAGCTCCGGCGGCAAAGGTAAAGCTTCCGAGGCCCTTGATGACGACTTGAGAAGCTGTTACCGTTATCGTCGGCGCATCGACGATAAAGGAGCCAAAATAGGTGGTAGTACCGCCGCTAATTTGGAAGAAGTCGCCGCTTAACCGCTTCATTGGTCGAGTGCGGTCAACGTCAACCCGGAGTTCGAGTTGAAAGCTGCCTAATGTACCGCGGTAGCGCCCACTGACCGGCCGTTTGGCGATCACAATTGCGGTCGGTGCGATCGGTAGCGGTGGGATGCTAGGTATTGGTGCGGTTTCGTCCTCGATTGGATGTGTTGGATCGCTAATTCCAGCCTCTATTGCTGCGATCGCAGCTATGTCATCGACTGACATTTCTCCAAACGAAAAATCACTACTGGTTAAATCGATACTTGTAGGATCTTGCTGAGACATTTTTATTTATCCTTTCATATTCTGATACTCCATATATAAGTGGCAGTATTGGAGAGTTTACAGTCGCTTTTTGGAGTGACACTTATTTGTGCTACACCATTTGAGTGTCACTCATTTAAGCGACAGTGTTGTTGACTGTTTCACTCATGCGTCCGACCCGTGCTATGTTTATTCTTACTAAAAATTAAAATTTCTCAGCAAGTAAATTGTAACCAATGATTAACCGCCTCCAAATAATAGCCAGTTATCCATTTCCTTTACGTGTGATAATTTTCCTATTAATCTTGCTAGCAATTTGGCTGCCGCTAGCAGCACCAATTTATCTCTTAGTTAAAGATAGTAACCTAGCAACTATTCTGACAATGGGATTGTTGTTTACCGAGTTTCTGTTCCTAGTGCCGCGCTGGGGAAAACAGGTTTACGGACAAACCCAATTACTCAAAAGTTACGGTTTAATCAATACGCGAAAAAACGGTTTTGAGCTTTTAATCGGATTGGCGATCGGGCTTTTGCTCACTTTCAGCTTATTTGCGGTGCAAGGGCTGTTCGGCTTAGTCGCGTGGCAAAATTCTGATAATTTGCCGAGAATCATCGCCGAAGGGCTGTTAAGCGCCCTTGGAGTCGGTTTTGCGGAAGAGTTGGTATTCCGTGGTTGGTTGCTGGACGAGTTGCAGCGGGATTACAATTATAAAATATCTCTGTGGGCAAATAGCCTGGTGTTTGCCCTATCTCATTTTATCAAGCCTGTGGTAGCAATGCTGCGGAGTTGGCCGCAGTTTCCGGGGTTGTTGTTGCTGGGTTTGATTTTGGTTTGGGGAAAAAGAGCGCGCCAAAATCGCCTCGGTTTGTCGATCGGGCTTCATGCAGGTTTAGTCTGGGGATATTACATGATTAACATCGGGCAGTTAGTGCGATATTCCGCATCTGTTCCCGACTGGGTGACAGGAGTTAACGGCAATCCGCTAGCTGGGGCGATCGGGCTGTTGTTTTTGAGTGTCTTGGCCTTGGGAATGCGAAAAATGTCTGAACATTCCAAAGGTTTTGAGTAAGGACGAAGATTCCTTATTTGCCACAACTTTGAGGACTAAATTCCTCACTACCACCCAACTTATTGAGAAATTTATAAACTTATGAAACTCAGCATCTTTGGCACTGCTACACTGTTAATGTATACAGGTTTGTTAGCTCCGGCAAACGCACAAAATACCGCACAAGTCAAGCCAAATAATTCTTTAGTTCAAGTGCAGCCAACGCGAGAACAAGTTCTCGATGCTTGCATCCAGAATCAGGTTGAAACCCTGCCAAATCCTTTTACCGATGTACCTTCCAATCACTGGGCTTACAAAGCTGTTTTGACAATGTATTATTGCGGGGCTTACCGAGAAGGGACGCCACCTGCTTTAATTAAAGAATCACTGGAATCGGGACCTCCTACTAGAGAAAGTTTGCCTTCCCGATCGCCATTTCCCAATTTCCCATTACAGCCTTTTCCCGTGATTAATTAAAGAATTACTGGAATCGGGATATCTTACGAGAGGAAGTTTTTATTCCCGATTGCCTTTTGCACATTTCCCATTACTAAGATTTTAAAACTCAGCCCGAACCGTAAACGAATAATCCCCGCCCGGTTCAAGCTGATAATCCCATTTTTCCAGAAAGCGGTGCAGCGGTTCCTGAATCAATGCCCTACCCTGAGAAGGCTCAAGAATCAGTGTTTTTTCTGACGTGAAACGCCACTGAAACTGCCACTCAAAATTGCCGGCAGTCACTTCACCCTCAATCGTGCCTTTTTGCCAAGATTGACCAGTAACCCGGACATATGCAGTTGTTTCAGGCAAACGTCTCGAACTCACCTTTTTGTTTCCGCGTTTGTTTCTGCAATTGTGCGACTATTGTAAAGGCTCATGGCTTTTTCTACTCCTTGGTGCAGACTCAGTTCCACAGCTTCTACAACCAGTTTAAGCACTTTCTCTACTAACTGACTTTCCTCTGAGGAAAATTTTCCTAAAACGAAGGAAATGGTATCTTTCTCATTTTTAGCAGCATCGTTTTGAGGTTTGCCGATGCCAATCCGCAAGCGGGGAAATTTGTCTGTGCCCAAATGAGAAATTGTCGATTTCATGCCGTTGTGTCCGCCGGCCGAACCGGCAAGCCGCATTCTCAATTTCCCGATCGGCAAATCCATATCATCGTATACTATTAATACCGACTCCGCAGGTATTTTGTACCAATCCGTCGCCGCCCGAATCGCTTGACCCGACAGATTCATGTAAGTTAGCGGTTTCAGCAAGCGGATTTTCTGTCCCCGCAGCCGGTTTCCCTCGCCAAATATGCCTTGAAATTTGCGATTTTCCGACAGCGAAATCTGCCAAGATTTAGCCAAGGCATCGACAGCATTAAAGCCTATGTTGTGTCGGGTGCGATCGTATTTAGGTTCTGGATTTCCCAACCCAACTATTAGCTGGGGAATCACTAACTCCGCTGGTGTTTCCGACTTCTGAGTGTTGTTCATTTAACTATCTGTGCTATCTTCCTTGGGAGTCGCCGCCGTGAGTTTTTCAGTTTCCGGTTTGCTGCTAGTTGCTACTGCTTCTTCTAACTGCTTAGCTTCCCGCGTGAACTCCGACTCAAAATCCCGCGAAGCATCTTGAAATCCCCGAATTGCTTTCCCCATACTCCGGCCGATTTCAGGTAATTTTTTCGGGCCAAATACCAATAGGGCGATCGTAAAAATAACTGCCATTTCGGGCAAACCAATGCCAAAAATATTCATGATTTTTCTCCAGCAATTTGTTTAGTTACTTCTTGTTTATTTATGGCAAAAGTAATCGGAAAGGGTAAGGAAAAACGGGAAAACTTAGCTTTTACCCTTTCTCCTCAACCCTAAGCTTTTACTTTTAGCCTTACTGTTTTGTGATCAATTTTTAGCGGCCTAGGCTCGACCAATCCATATCCACACTCTCCAGAATCAGAGAAGAGTTGTAGATTTGCAAAATAATCAACAAGAACACGAAAAACAGTCCAATGAACACGCTCATCAATAGCGTGGTTCCCCAGCCGGGGGCTACCTTGCCGTATTCCGAGTTAAGGGGTTTGAGTATATCTCCTAACCAAGTCCGTTGTGCCATAAGTCACCTGCAATGAATCTCTACAGAAAAGTTTGACATATTTCTACCGCTAATTGCGATCGCAATTTCTCAGAAATGCTGCAGGGGGACTCGGAAAACGGGGAGAGGGGGTTGACTGCCATACCGTACAGCGCCTAAAATCACTAGACTTTCAGACGGATTGTTATTTTTTGTAATATTATAGAGTGGAGCACTCATAATCGATCAAAAATATGGAACCCGCAGCAGTTCTCGGCATTTCTCTCGGTGTGTGTCTGGTGGCCATCACCGGTTTCTCGATCTACACGGCTTTCGGCCCTCCCGCGAAGGAATTGAGAGATCCTTTTGAAGAACACGAAGACTAAAGAAGAAGGAAGTTCGGCAACGGATTTTGTAACGGATGTAACGGATGTCAGGAAGAAGGAAGAAGGAAGAAGGAATAGAAAGAAACTATGCCCCATGCCCCATGCCCAATTCCCCATTCCCCTCTCCCTCTCTCCCTGGTAGATATTCTTCTAGGGGTGGGAAGGGAGTGATGCTGTGAGGCGATCACCTGTCGCCTACTCGTCAATGGTATATTTTTCATAAATACAGTAAATCTCTATTCCATTTAAGCTAAAAATTATCAAGTTTCAGGGCAAAGCATAATGGGCAATACCTTTGGGCATTTATTTCGGATTTCGACATTTGGGGAATCTCACGGCGGCGGTGTGGGAGTAGTAATTGACGGTTGCCCGCCCCTGGTGTCGATCAACGCATCGGAAATTCAAGCCGAACTCGATCGCCGCCGCCCTGGCCAAAGCAAAATTACTACGCCCCGCAAAGAAGCAGATACCTGCGAAATTCTGTCGGGGGTGTTTGAAGGCAAAACTTTGGGAACGCCGATCGCAATTTTAGTCCGCAATCAAGACACTCGCCCCCAAGATTACGGCGAAATGGCGACAACTTACCGCCCTTCTCACGCTGACGCTACCTACGATGCCAAGTACGGAATTCGTAACTGGCAAGGCGGAGGTCGATCGTCCGCGAGGGAGACAATAGGTAGAGTAGCAGCAGGGGCGATCGCAAAAAAAATTCTCAAACAAGCAGCAGGAGTCGAAATAGTCGGCTACGTCAAACGCATCAAAGACTTAGAATGTGTCGCCGACCCGGACACTGTTACCTTAGAACAAGTAGAAAGCAACATCGTCCGCTGTCCAGATGCCGAATGTGCCGAAAGAATGATTGAACTGATCGAAAAAGTTCGCGACAGTGGAGATTCGATCGGCGGTGTAGTCGAATGCGTCGCCCGCAACGTACCCAAAGGGCTGGGAATGCCCGTATTCGACAAACTCGAAGCCGACTTGGCCAAAGCCATCATGTCCTTGCCCGCCAGCAAAGGCTTTGAAATTGGTTCCGGGTTTGCCGGGACTCTGCTTAAGGGCAGCGAACATAATGATGAATACTATACTGATGATAAGGGTGTAATTCGTACAGTGACGAATCGCTCTGGCGGAATTCAGGGTGGGATTGCTAACGGCGAAAATATCATTTTGCGGGCGGCATTCAAGCCAACTGCAACAATTCGCCAGCAGCAGCGCACCGTTACCCGAGAAGGCGAAGAAACGCTGCTGGCTGCCAAGGGACGGCACGACCCTTGCGTTTTGCCAAGAGCTGTGCCAATGGTGGAAGCGATGGTAGCTTTAGTGTTGTGCGATCATCTGCTGCGCCATCACGGACAATGTGGAACCTTAAAGCCTGAATTTTAAAATGGAAATCAGCTTGTCCTCTGTAGCGGCAACTCCCGTTGATTGCCCTCAACCCTCCGAATCAATAAAAGGTATAGATGATTTTGTAGTACAGTTCTGGGGCGTGCGGGGCAGTGTTCCGACACCCGGACAGGAAACTGTTCGCTACGGCGGCAATACTTCTTGTTTGGAAATGCGAGTCGCTGGCAAACGCTTGATTTTTGACGGCGGAACAGGCTTGCGGATGCTGGGAGACCAGTTGGTGCAAGAAATGCCCGTGCAAGCTTATATGTTTTTTACTCACTATCACTGGGATCACATTCAGGGTTTCCCGCTGTTCGCCCCAGCTTTCATCCGTGGCAATAGCTTTGATATTTACGGCGCGACTCCGCCGGATGGAGATTGCATGAAAAGGCACTTTGTCGAACGGGTACTGCACTCGAATTCGCCGGTGCCGCTGATGGGTTTGCAGGCAGATTTGAATTTCTACGAACTCAATCACAACCAGACGATGATGCTGGATGATATTGAGATTAGGACGGGTTCTCTGAATCACCCGAATACTGCTATGGGATATCGGGTGACTTGGCAGGGACGATCTGTTGTTTATTGTTCGGATACTGAACATTTTCCCGATCGGCTAGATGAGAATGTCTACAATTTAGCCCTCGACGCTGATGTGCTGATTTACGATGCGATGTACACAGACGAGGAATATCACAACCCCAAGTCTCCGAAGGTGGGTTGGGGACACTCGACTTGGCAGGAAGCGGTGAGAATGGCTAAGGAGGCGCGGGTGAAACGAGTGGTGATTTTTCATCATGATCCGGCTCACACAGACGATTTTCTCGATCGCATCGCCGAAGATGTGCAAATCGCTTTTCCGAAGGCTGTCATGGCCCGCGAGGGTCTTATTTTGCCCATCGGCTTGTGAACATTCGCCTAGGCGAGCTCGATCGAACCATCAACTGATCGAACCATAATTGTTATGTGAATATGTGGATCTGGTCTCGCGCCCAGAGCCACAATTTTTTTTAATATGCAGCAAACTCTTAACTGCATGGTATAATTCTTGCTTGTTAAGTTTTTAGGCAGATTATTTAAGGTTTTTTTTATTCTTCAACCGCGTCCGCAAGACGCCAAGACGTAAGATAATTGGAGGATTGCCAAGGGTGAAAAGGTGACACTTTTGAATGTCAACAAACACGGGGAGGCGAGGATCTCGCACGCCTGAGTGCTAGTCTGATGCCAGTAGACTTCCAGAAGCCTTGTTACAGATTAATTATTAAGGACAAAAACTGAAGTTATAGCTCGGATCAAATAAAAGCGCGATCGGTTTTTTGGGTTCATGAATATTGACAACTCTCAAAAGCTAAGAGCTTTTAGGTACAAACTGAGAAAATTTTCAGCAGTCAATTTGACTAACCAGAAAGAAACGATCGCTCTTGGGTTTGGCAGTAGCTGCGGCAAGCGAATGTTATGACTTGACTATCAAAATGGGAAATTTACGTTTTAGATCTTCAGCACATCAATACAGATGGATTGCGTTAGGCAGTTTTGCTGTAATTATGGGTATTTCAGGCGCCCTGGCCTACCGCCTCGCCCCGCCCCCCGGATTCATGGCTCAAGGCACTCTCACTTCTAATAATCCGCCAGTCAAATTTTCGACCACGGGCACAACAATTCTCAAGCAGGGAGAGCAACTCACCCCGGAGGTTCTCCTAGCAGATAATGTTGTCAAAGCAGTGGCAGATGCAGTTAAGCTGTCGCCCCAGCAAGTTCGACAAAATGCGAGTGTCAAAATTTCTAAGCCGGAACAACCCCTAGAAATTGTGGTTGGGTATCGCTCGCTCGATCAAGATCAAGCAATCCAAACGGCGGATATGTTGATGAAGGGCATGGTTGAAAAAAGCCGCCTGATTAACAGATATCGGTGGCAATCAGTCAATCAGTCGCTAAACCAACGCTTGGCACAAGTCACTCAAGACCTGAAACAAGCTCAGCAAAAACTCGACCAATACGAAAGAGAACGCGCTCGGCTGTTGCAGCAAATGAAGCTTCAGCAAGACTTTTACAACAAAACTCAGCTTGCAATGGCGGATACGCAAGCTTCGGAAAAAGAAATGGTCAGCAGTTTGGCCGCCGCTACAGTGCCGCAAATTGTGGCGACGCCCACGAGTGATCCGACAGTGCCTCTAATTTTGGGAATTGGCTTGCTGTTGGCGATTTTGGTCAGCCGGGGTTTGATTCCTTCGGTGGCGGATTGGAAGTACAAAGCAGCTTTTCAACGAGAAGAGAGCGAAAGGCTCCAAAGTGCTTTGTACCGACTGATTAAAGAAGGCCGCGGCGAAATAACTCTGGTGCGGTTTGCGATGGAAACGCGGCTGTCGCCGGATGTGGCTCAGCGTTTTTTGAACCAACAGGCTGAAGTCTTTAATGCCAATTGCGAAATTAAAGACGACGGCAGCATCTTGTATCACTTCCACATTTAAAGGGCTGGGGGCGAGCGCGCTTCACAGAAAAATTTAGCCGATCAAGTCATCACTGCTCGATCGGCTTGTTTTTTTCTTAATAGGACTTATATCAGGCTCGGTCATCAACTATCCCCCTTTCGGTAGGCGCGGGTTGACGGGATCTATAACTTATACTACTACTACAACTTATACTACTACAGATTTTGGTAAACCCGCCGACGCGATCTGGCGTGGCGGTGATTTTACTCGATATGATATTACCTTACCCTCAACCCGGTTTCTTAGCTTGTATGATGCCCCGGAGCTAAAAATTGCTCGATCGACCGAGGTGTGGACTAACGTAGAACACCCGAAGATTGGGCCAGTTCGTCCCAGCCTGGCTAAAAAATATTTTTTGTGTTCCGCTTGATTCTTCCTTAAATATAGATATAATCGTAAAAAATAAGTAAATGTACGGTTGCTTTTTACAGGAGTTACCGGATCAAGGGTACTTGCTCCTTAAATATTTATTAAGGTAGAGCTCAACTCAGTAGAAATGCTGTAGTATAGAACAATAAGCGATTCAAGGATGTTATGTAGTTTCACATCAGAAACTCGATCGGGAAAAAGCCTGGGATCAAACTCCCCAACTGAGAGCTTACATTTTCATATTGAACTTTTGTAATCACCTAGAGGCTAAATCATGATTTTAGGAATAATTGGTTCTTCTTTCCTAGCTTACTTTTTGCTAATGTCGGTCGCTAATTACGGCGACACTGGAATGTAAATTAGTTAAGGAACTTATGCACCGAGACATAAGGCAGCAGGCAAAAAAAGCTGTTTGACAACTTCTTGAGAACTTCGATTAAGTCTCAGCTTGGGCTATGTCTGTCGTGTCAGCTCGGACAAAAAAATGGATGGATGAAGGAGTCGTTAAGTACCGCTGTGACTGGGAAGAAGCAGACCCTGTAGCTGCTCGGAACATAGCAGATTTGATGGACTGGCGCGATCGGCTCCACGCTTGGGGATTAATTGGCGTCTACGAAAATGGCATAGGGTTTGGCAACGTCAGTGTCAGACTCGGCAATTCCGGCCAATTCGTGATTTCGGGAACCCAGACTGCACACTTGAGGACTCTGGGACCTGAATTCTACTGTACTGTTACCGAATTTAACTTAGAAAAAAATTACCTCGGCTGCCGGGGCCCCGTACAAGCTTCGTCGGAGTCCCTGACTCACGGGGCCCTGTACGTTCAGAGAGAGGAGGTGGGCGGAATAATTCACGTCCATAATCCTAAGCTATGGCAGCAACTGCTGTTTAAGATTCCTACTACTAGAAAAGAAATACCTTACGGCACTCCCCAGATGGCCTTAGAAATGTTTAGACTTTTTGAGGAGGAGAACTTGGCAGAGTGCAAAATTCTGGCGATGGCCGGTCACGAGGACGGCATTATCTGTTTTGGCAGCACCGTGGACGAAGCTGGCAAAGTGCTTTCGGCTGTGATTGGTTACACATGAGAGCTTGCACTATTATCAGAAAAAGCTAAGAAACCGGGTTTATGGATAAATAACCTAGGATTCTACGTCTTTCTATGGCAAGAAACTAAGGTGATGACGTGGATGCCTGATTTGAGTTAGACTGAGTTTTACCCTTGACCTCGGGCCGCTGGCTCGATTTAGCCTAATGGGTTCAAAACTTTTGAAGTGCCTCTTGCCTCTGCGGTAAGGGAAAGATATTTTTAAAGAGAAACAGATTATATAACAAAAGCTGAGAGTCATCGTGAATCAAACTAAACTTGTAAGCTCAAAAGAATTGCAATCAGAGGTATCTCGTCTCACCGAAGAGCTGCAAATGCGCGACCAATTGGTGCAGCAGTTATCTCAAGAACTTTTCAGGCTGGTGAAGGGCAATTCTAGTTTTGTGCCTGCGCCGGAAGTTTCCGATCGCCACCAAGCTCAAATGCAGGCAATGCGGGAACAACTCCAAGCTGTTGAAGAACAGGTGGGTTTTTATCAAGAACAAATCGCTGAGCGGGATGCTGAGGTTTACCAACTGCGGCAGTCGGTGCAAGAATTGACCGATCGCTCTCGGATGCTGGAACAGGTGGTTCAGGAATTGCCAGGGGTTTACCGCCAAAAGTTTGCCGAGCGCATCGAGCCAATTAAGGAAAAGTTGGATCAATTGCAAAAGGAAAACCGCCAGTTGCACACTGAGTTGCAAAGCGTAACTTACCGTCTCGCTGTGCGGAGCCGCAAGGCTAAGGGCCTGGATCTGCCGAGCGTCGATGCTGAGGACGATCGGGGAATTCAAATGCCGAGCTTTGGCAATGTCTAAGGTTTTGATTGTGGCGGGTGGTGAGAAAGATTCGGCCGCAAGTCTCAAGGCGGCGATCGCTCAATCTGATCCTTTAACTGAAGTCAATATTTGTGGGGTTTCTGAACTCAATTCGGGCGCGATCGCTCCGGGTGGGGCGATCGTTTGTCCTTTGACGCTGGATGTACCAGAAAATCTGGTTTTTCCGGCTCAAGATGTGTTTCGATTTTGTGCCAATGTTTCGGGGGCGCGCGATCGAGTGTCCCAGGAGTTGCTTTTTCCCGTCGGCGGTGGCAATTTTTGGCTGCCTGTGGTGTTGACTGCAAAGGGCCCACTGTATGCTGAGGTGATCGGTGGCGAACCTGACAAGCAGTCTGGCGAGATGAGTTACTCTCAACCGGTGCATTTGTCGGATGTTTGGCGACAGCAGTTGTATGAGTTGGCTTACCGCTTGCTTAATCTTTTAAATGCGCCGCCGGCGACTTATTTGATGCAGTTCGGGTTTGTGGAGGAAAGGATTTGTTTCGATCGACTTTGCCCTTTTCCGGCTGCACCTGCGATCGCTTCTGTCGGCGTTCAAGTGCCGGATTTATTTCTTTGTCATTGGTATTGCTTGACAAATAAACCTATTTATGATATTCAAATTAGCTTTGCGGTTGCTTGAAGTCTTTTGGAAACTTGAGATTTGAACTGGGCAGCTAATTTTAATCAAGCAACTAAAGCCGGAGTTTCAGTGGAGATAACTTGCTCGAAACTGTCGAAGATTTCAAAGAGTTGGTCGAGTTGAGTAATTTCAAAAATTAGCTTGACTGTGGCTGAGAGGTTGCAGATGACGAGGCGGCATCCCCGGTGGCGGGCGGCGTTGAGTCCCCCGACTAAGGCGCAGATCCCGGAACTGTCGATGAAATCTACGGCGGCCATGTCTATTACCCAGAGTTTGTGGCGATCGGGCACAATCTCGGCTAGCTGTTGCTGGAGGAGGCTGCCGGCTTGGGAGTCGAGGCAGTTGTGAGGTTGAAGGACAATGGGTGGGTTGAAGTTGGGAGATTCCATAGCAGTTATCCTACGAGCGTAAAGTATAAATAAGTTAGTTTAGTTGCTGACTCTCTTGAGAGACTCAGGGGATTTCAGCGTATGTTTTAGGATGCGTGATCGCGCTTCTGGGAATTGGTGGGGAGAGCCGTTGTGATAAATTTAGTAGGAAAACTGGCTAGCGATCGCGCGGAACGCAACCGCAACAATTCTCTATTCCTCTAGTATGCCTGAAAGGCTAATTTTTAGTTAGACCAGCGATCGCGACAACAGTGTGTTCTTCATCACAGCGAAAGATTGCACTATTGCCTGAATCGAGCCAATATATAAATGTATTGAGCTTTGCAAAAGTTTACGAAGGCAGTATCGAATGTCTTTTGAGTTTTTATCGTTAGAGACTATTCAGCAGTTTGCGCGCGATTACGGCTACTGGGCAGTATTTCTGGGAATTTTGCTGGAAAATCTGGGAGTTCCTCTTCCAGGCGAGACAATTACGATTGCTGGCGGGTTTTTAGCTGGCAGCGGTGAACTGAATTACTGGTTTGTGCTCGGCAGTGCGATCGCGGGTGCTACATTGGGGGGAAATTTTGGTTATGCGATCGGCAGGTACGGCGGCTGGCCACTGCTGCTGAAGCTGGGACAATTTTTCCGCTTCCGAGAAGAACAACTGTTTGACCTAAAAGAACAGTTTAGCAAAAATGCAGCTAAAGCCGTATTTTTGGGCCGTTTCATCGCATTGCTGCGAATTTTTGCTAGCCCCCTAGCGGGTATCGCAGAAATGCCTTTTTGGAAATTTTCGCTGTTCAATGTTCTGGGTGCTGCAAGCTGGGCATCTGTAATGGTAAGTTTATCCTACTTCTTGGGACAAGTTGTGTCTTTAGAGAAATTGGTAGCTTGGGCTGCTCAATTTGCGGTATTTGCTTTGCTGTTAGCAGTTGCTTGGATTGCAATTCCTATTTGGTTGGAATCGCGGAGTTTGGACAAGACTAAGTAAGATTAGTGGTTAGACTTTTTGCAAGAGTTCTGGATTTTCTGTTTTTAACCGCAGATCAACGCAAATGAACGCAGATATTATCTATTTTTGCAAAAAGTCTAATGATTGGCGATCGCCTATTAATAAGTCAGGACTTCTGTCCTCAAAATCATCCAATTTGTAGCGATAACTTATGCCCGTAAAACAATCAATTTGGTAGTGAGTAATTCTGTCCTTAATAGCGAAACTATTACTCAATAATGGGTAAATTCCTTACTCCAAACCTGTTTTATTGGTAATTAAAATAACATCATATAAAGTGGAAGTCTTATCTCCCACTACTGAGGCGTTTCACAGAGGAGATAAATTTGCGGATTATCGATCGCTCTCAACTATACAAGAATATGTATTCATCAGTCACCCAATGATAAATGTGGATTGCTACCGTCGTGATGTGACCGAACGTTGGGTTTTTTCTTCCTGCGGCGAGGGGAAATGTGTATAGTTGGCTAGTATGAATTTTCACTGTCCAATCTCTGTTTAGTATGAGGAGGTTCCTGGATTGAATGAAATAGGATTTCAAAAACTCGATCGCTATAATTATAAATCACAGAATGCTGCAAACAAGGGAGGAGAAGAAGTGCGATCGCAATAATCAGCGTGTTCGCTGAAAGGCGATGTAATAAATATTACAGCTCTTCAATTACTTTAAACAGTCCATTAGCAATATATTCAGGACTTACGTAATCAAGGGTTTGAGATTGCTTCACTAGGTTCTCTTCGGACATAAAATAGTAGTAAGTGTCTAGATTCTATGGATATCCCTGAATACACCAATGAAACACATTATTTACGATATAGCCAAAAAAAATACCAATTTTTGATTGATTATTTCGGTTATTTAGCAATAACAAAATCATATTTTTTTCCTCTATTATCTCCTTTTTTTATTTTAATGCTTATTGCAGTTGCTATATTTGTTTGGGATTCCGATACTTTTGAACGGCTAGTTTTGCACTCATTGACGGAAATAATCTGGAATTAAGCTGTCGAGCATTTAAATTACATATTGTCTGTTCCCTGTTTCCCGTTTCCTGTTCCCTTTCACCAAATCCTCACACCCTATTTAAAAGCACAACCGCTTATACCGTACTTAAAGGCACAAGAGCTTATTTCAATTTCAGTTAAAATTAAAGCAACGAGTCATCAGTTGTGAAGTTCTTTTTCTATTTTTTCCTCTGTGTCCTCTGCGTCCTCTGCGGTTACTTTCAAAAGTATAAATTTAACCGCAGATTATACACAGATGAATGCAGCTTGAGAGTGTCTGTTAACGCATAAAACAAAGCGAAGCAATCTTCACCCCATGCGATTGCTTTCTACTAATTACCAATTAACCGTTATCCATGATCAATTCTCCGTTCCCCTCAATCACTTCCCCGATCGCCCAAGCACCAATTCCCTGAGATTCAAACCATTTAACAGCCTGTTCTACTTCCCTGGAATCAAGCAACAGCACAAAGCCAATCCCCATATTAAAAGTATTGAACATATCGGCTGTGGCAACTTGGCCCGCTTCAGCAATCCACTGGAAAATTGGCAAATTTGGCCAGCTATTGCTGTCAATTTTCACAGATTGATTAACTCCCAAACAGCGGGGAAAATTTTCCGGCAAACCGCCGCCCGTAATGTGAGCCATGCCGTGAATTTCTAGACCGCTCTTAATTGCTTCGAGAACTGGTTTAACATAAATTGTAGTCGGAGTCAGCAGCACTTCTCCTAAAGTTTTGCCACCTAACTTTTCGGGTTGGGAATTCCAATCAAAACCTAAATCGCCCGCAATTTTTCTCACCAAACTAAAACCGTTGCTGTGCACGCCCGAACTGGCCAGCCCCACAGCCACATCTCCCACCTGCACCCGCGAACCGTCCAACAATTTGCTCTTTTCGACAATTCCCACACAAAACCCCGCCAAATCGTACTCACCCGCTTGGTAAAAACCGGGCATTTCTGCCGTTTCCCCTCCGAGTAAAGCACAGCCCGCTTGCTTGCAACCGTCAGCAATCCCGGCCACCACCGCAGCTAATTGTTCGGGATTTAACTTTCCCGTGGCTAAATAATCGAGAAAAAAGAGGGGTTCGGCCCCGGATGTCAGCACGTCGTTGACGCACATCGCCACCAAGTCGATACCTACCGTGTCGTGCCGATCGAGATTGTGGGCCAATTTCAACTTAGTCCCAACGCCGTCAGTACCCGAAACCATAATCGGCTCTTTTAAACCCTCCGGAACGCTGAAAAACCCGCTAAACCCGCCGAATCCGCCCAAAACTCCCGATCGGTGCGTGCTCTTAACCATACTCCCGATGCGCGAGACAAAAGCTCTGCCCGCCTCAACATCCACACCTGCTTCTCGATAATCCATAAGTCCGCCAAATCGATTTCTTCTAATTTTTAGTTTATTCCCATAACAGTTGACAAACAGCTTTTTTAAGACTAGCCATTCCGCAGCCCACAAAATACACTAAAGTTTTGTAAATTTTTGTAAATTTTTCCGTAATGGCTGAAACGGCTGTAACCGCTGGCACTAAAGGATTTTATGATAGAGAGTTTTGAGAAAATTTGATGAAGATTTGGTGAAAATCGCGATCCCAGCGATCCCCAAGCACAAAAGTTTGTGGTAGTCTGTTGCAGTTCGTGAACAAAACACAAATTGCGAATCGAGTATGAGTTGTCAAGTGTCAGGGAAGTTTCCGCCAATTTTTTTTGGGTAGGAGCATTAAAGCAAAAACGCACCCGGATACTTTGCTTTGACTCACGGGGGAATGGCGAAGGGCAAGAGAGAAATCCTTGATGCCCGCCGCCAAATGGCCAATCCTCCAATCTCGGTTGGCAATGGCTATTCACAAAAATGGACGTATGAAGGAAAAATTTGTTGGTGGTCTACTCGCTGTCCTGTTAGTTCCTATGGTAGGAACGGCATCCTCTTGTCACGCACAAGCAACAGGTGCCGACAACCAAAACTCTCAGGTTTCCGAGCAAGTAATTGCCACCCAAGCGTCCCGGCAGTTAAACGCTACTCGGGTCGAAGCGCAAAAAGTCGGACAGTATCAGTATCAAGCAAGAGCTGAAATTGCCCGAGACTCGATCGCCAAAATTCAGCCCCACGACTTAGGCGGGCGACAAGCAGCGACAGTCTACGTGCGAAACATTCCAGTCATCACCTTTCTGAACGCGAATCCGGAAAAAAACACGCCTTTGGGAGAAACTGGCAACAGCCAAGCCGGTGCTAGCAGTCCGTCAAAAGTAGCGGGCGCAAAAGACAATCCCAAAGTCGGAAACATTGCCAGCAACTCTAGCAACCAAGAACCCGATCCAGTTTGGCGGGCATCAAGCTTAGCAGCAAGACTCAATCAGCTAGCCCGCAACAACATCGATCCCAATAGCATTACCGTGAAGTGGGAAAAAGGCGATCGCTACATTATCCAGGCAAACGGCGAGGACTTGGTAAACATCAACGCCGAAACAATCCTCCCCGACACCACCAGCAACTTTAGCCGAGACGCCCTGCAAGCAACCAATCGCCTCCGCCGGCTTCTGGGCAACGCCCCACCCCTCGAAGAAGTCGCAGGCAAACCCCAACCAGAACCCCCCGTGCTGTCTCTGGGCCCAGTTCAAGTGCGCCTCAGCGGCTGGGCTTCCTGGTACGGCCCGGGATTTGATGGCAACCTCAGCGCCAGCGGCGAGCGTTTCAACCAAAATGATTTGACCGCAGCCCACCCAAATTTGCCTTTTGGAACGAGAGTCATGGTGAGAAATCTCGACAACGGCCGCACCGTAGTCGTCCGCATTAATGACCGCGGCCCCTATGTGGGCGATCGGCTCATTGACTTGTCCGCCGGCGCCGCCAACGTGCTAGGAATGATCAGCAGTGGCGTAGCCAGAGTGGAAATCGAAGTGATCGAACCGCCGCAGCAAACAACTGTTGGACGCTGAACGGTAGTCTAAGGCCGAATACAAAAGTTATCCGAAGTGTAGAAGGCAGAAAGTAGAATAAAACTGACATCTTGCACCATTCTCAATTACTTGTTTAGGAACAGGCAAGATGCCTGTTCTTGAGAATGGTGCAAGATGTGAGATAAAACTGACATCTTGCACTATTCTTTGTGGAACAGGCATCTTGCCTGTTCTTGAGGATGATGCAAGATGTCAAGTCGAACAAATTCCGACAAACAAATTCTGCCTTCTGCCGAATGCCTTCAGGAGATTCTACCGGTGCGCCTGTTTACTACCATTGCAGCACTTCGCTGCTACTTAAATTCACAAAAATCTACTGCACCTCATTTGACAGTCGGTTTGGTGCCGACGATGGGAGCTTTGCACGCAGGGCATCTCAGCTTGATCCAGCGGGCAAAGCAAGAAAATGCGATCGCCCTGGTCAGCATTTTTGTCAACCCGCTGCAATTTGGGCCGACAGAGGATTTTCAAGATTATCCTCGGAATATCGAGCAAGACCGGCTGTTGTGCGAACAAGTTGGGGTTGATGCCATATTTGCTCCCTCAGCAAAGGAAATGTTCGGCAACCAAGCGCTCGATTCCTTACGGGATAGCTTCGCCGCGCGTACAGAAACAGAGCAAACCGCCCAAAAACAGATAGAGATTCACCTTTCATCCTTAACTCAAGTAGTGCCGCCACCGGCGATGACATCGGTTTTGTGCGGCAAAGCAAGGCCAGGTCATTTTCAGGGCGTCGCGGCAATTGTTACTAAACTTTTGAGTTTGGTGCAGCCGACAAAAGCTTATTTCGGTCAAAAAGACGCCCAGCAGCTAGCAATTATTCGGAAGCTGGTCTTGGATTTTAACTTGCCTGTAGAGATCGTCGCTTGTCCGATCGTCCGCGAAGAGTCGGGACTGGCAATGAGTTCTCGCAATCAGTATTTAACAGCAGAGCAAAAACAGCAAGCCTCCGTACTCTACCGCGCGCTGCAACAAGCCTCGAAAACTTTTTCTTCAGGCGACCGCACCGCAGCAGCCGCACTCGCTGCAGCCCACGCAGCATTCCTAGAAGAACCCGCAGTAAAGCTCGAATACGCCGAACTCCTCCATCCCGACACTTTGACGCCCTTGCAGGTTGTGGAAACAGCGGGACTTTTAGCCGTGGCCGCCAGAGTTGGCTCTACTCGTTTGATTGACAATATAATTCTCAGGAATCGCCGGCCCATTGTGGCGATCGACGGCCCGGCGGGAGCTGGCAAATCTACCGTAACTCGCCTTGCAGCAACAGCTTTGAACTTGTTTTATCTGGATACCGGCGCGATGTATCGGGCGCTGACTTGGCTGGCATTGAAAACAGAAACACCGATTTCCGACGAATGCGCGATCGCCGAATTAATCAGTTCCAGTTATTTGGAATACAACCTCGATCCCGCATCAAAGATGTTGAAGATTAATGGTGAAGACGTAACCGAGGCAATTCGCAGTTTGGAAGTGACATCCCGCGTCTCGGAAATGGCGGCAATTCCCGCCGTGCGACAGTTTCTGCTGGAGGAACAGCGGCGGTGCGGCACAAAAGGCGGGATTATAGCAGAAGGCCGCGATATCGGCACTAACGTGTTTCCTGATGCAGAACTGAAGATTTTTTTGACGGCTTCAGTACAAGAGCGATCGCGCAGGCGGCTGTTAGAACTTAAAGATAGCGATCGGGCTAATACTAGCTTGGCGCAATTGGAACAAGACATCGCCCTGCGGGACGAAAAAGACAGCACCCGCGAGGTTGCACCTTTGCGTAAAGCGGCTGATGCTGTGGAAATTCAAACAGACAATCTGACTGTTGCCGAAGTTATCGATCAGATTGTCGGCTTGTACAACGAGAGAATCGGCCTTAAAAGTTAATTTTACGACGCTGGGGGCGCGCGATCGCCCTCATATCAAATGCGGTTAACCTCACATCTTGCACTATTCTCAAGAACAGGCAAGATGCCTGTTCCACAAAGACTAGATTTTCTTGTGGAACAGGCATCTTGCCTGTTCCTAAAAAGCTTATTGACAATAGTGCAACATCTGACGTTAAACCAACTTGCAGTGTCAGGTAGGGACGTGGGGCGATGCGGGCTGACTCCCTCACAATATCGTGCCATGAATCCGATTTGAGCGCCGTCCCCCTGGCTGGGGAAAAACTTCAACCATCCCGCGTTTTCATGGGTTAGGGGATTTCTGGCGTACAAATCTTAATTTTTTTTTATCCGGATGGACTTCCCCACGATCGGTTATTTCCAGTAGCATTTTTACGGACTGTCCAATTTAAGATTATCCTCTTAAGTGGATTAACTTGATATCAACATAAAATCTCAAATTAACTGTATAACGTGTGAAGGAGAGAATAACGTGACAAAATTGAAACTGCTGTGGAGGCGGCGAAAAACTTTAATCATTGCTTTTATGGCAGCAACAGGAAGTTTTCTGCTGGGTGTGACATGGCCCATTAACTTGCGGGCCAGTCAGCCATTGCAACCGATTCAGGCGCAAGTCTTGGCCGTATCCCAGTCGCAAGAACAACCGCCGATGTCCAATATTAATAAGTTCTCCGAGGCGATCGCCCATCGAGTTGACTTTTCCCAAAATGCTCTAACCCAATTGCAGGCAATCCGATTTCAATCAGCCGTACCGTCGCAGTTTCAAGGTACAACCATTCGTCACGCGAAACTCGACTCCCAGCACAAGGCGATCGCCCTGACATTTGACGACGGCCCCTGGCCAAAAACAACTACACAAATCCTAGATATTCTCAAGGAAAATAATATTAAGGCTACATTCTTCTGGGTAGGAAAATACCTGCAAAATTCTCCCGAAATTGGCAAACAGGTCGCAGAAGCCGGTCACGCGATCGGCAATCACAGTTGGAGCCATGAATACCTTCAGTATAACGAAGACGGTGCTGCTCGCGAGATCGATCGCACTTCATCCTTAATTGAGGACTTGACCGGCATCCAAACATCGATGTTCCGGCCGCCCGGAGGCATTTTAAACAATGGATTGACAGCTTACGCTCAAAAGAAAAATTATGCAGTTGTGATTTGGTCTGCTGATTCTTTTGATTGGCGCACTCTTACGGAGTCTTTAATCGAGAACGTGATGAGGCAGGCAAATTCCGGCGGTATTGTGCTGATGCACGACGGTGGCGGCAATCGAGCAAGAACTGTCAAAGCTTTGCCGGATATTATTGCTCGATTGAGAAAGGAAGGGTACAGTTTCGTAACAGTTCCCGAGTTATTGCAGATGCAAGAACAAGAGTCTAAACAGCAGACAACAGCACAAAAATAAAAATTTGAAAAAGTGGGAGATTACACCATTTTTCCATTTTTTTGTAAGGAGTTAGATGGATTTTTCATAACTATATCGCGCAGGTGAAGGTTAATCGCAGTTATAAAATTAATACAGAGACGGCTGTGGTCATCGCTACTCCCGCCATCGCGTACACCAAACCGCGCCGATATTCATGCCGGACGGTATGATCACGTTCGAGGGCAAGGTAATCTTCGGGGCTAAACCCAGACGGGATGGCCATAGCGTTAGAGGCAAAATCGATACCTTAACTGTAGCCATATTACCAATTTAGGCTGGAATCTAATGGCAAATTTTGCAACTGAGAATTCACCCAATTAGCCGCCGCCAAACCCGATCGCAAAGCAGCCTCTATTTGACCTTCCCCGCACAAATCCCCCGCACAAACCAGCGGCAAATTCCCCCCAGCAGGCAAACAAGAAACAGGCAAAGGATTTCGACAAAAAGCATAGCGCCAGCGGTGAACCTGCAACCATTCTGGCTCTTTCAGCCAAGGGATTAAATATTCAGAAGTGCGATCGAGCAATTCATGACCGACAGTATCCAAATCAGCAGCTTCTAAATAGCGTTCTGCAAAATTTGCGCTGCTGTGAACCACAAACACCGCTTGCTGGGACTCAAGCCGCTTGCTGCTATCTAAACCAACCCAAGCTAAATCAGAATTATCGGGAAAAGAAACAGATTTCCACTGGGGATTTAGATTACTTAAATCTTGTTGTTTTGTCGCAGAATAGCCAGCCATAACCGTAATGCAAGGGTCGTACTCCACAGAGCGCAATTTGTCAATAAAATCAGATTTTAAACCAATTTCATAATTCAAAAACATTAAAGCTTGAGGAGCAGGAATTGCCACAACCACAGCCTTAGCAATCAATTCTTGAGGTGTCTCTAAATTGCTGTCAGTGACTTCTAGGGAAAGATGCCACATTTGGTTATCTGTAGTAGAAATAGCTTGTAGGCGGCGGCCAAACCAAATCTCTAAATCCTGGGCCAAATACTTACCGATAGCATTCATACCTGCAGGTGCGACATAACAACAACGAGGAATAGTAGAAAGTTTTCCCTGTCTGAATTCCCAGACTGTATCAGTCCAGAGTGTGAGGATGTGGCGATCGACCAAAGCCTCAATTAACCCCTGCACCGCATCCCCCTGCGGTTCCAGATATCGCGCCCCGTGATCGGCCCTAGTACCCTGTACGCGGCGGGTAGCAACACGCCCCCCCGCGCCCCGAGATTTCTCAACAACAGCCACAGAATAACCAGCTTGACGCAACCGTTGAGCGCAACTGAGCCCCGCCATACCCGCACCAATCACCGCAACATCGAACATAATTGGACTTTCAGATACATTACTTACCGGACTTTTTCTAGGAAATAAGCCTTAAGCTGATTTCTTAACTTGCAGTTAATTTGCGATAGCAACGAGCGGTGATTAAATGAGGGTGAAAAACCTCCATATAATTAGACTGAAGTTTACTAAAAAATGTGTTCATCTCTTGCTTATCTTCTAAATGAAAAGGAAATTCTTGATTAAAACCTTTAAAGAAATACCAGTTAAGGATAATCTTCCCTGACGGAGCCAGCATTTGGTGAAAATCCATCAGTTGCTGACTGGGATTGACTAAATGTTCCATCACATCTAAACAAATAATCGTATCGAAAACCTCTGTGGGAGATACTTCCAGACTACAAGAAATTTTCTCACTCAATCCTAACTTAGCAGCTCGGCTTTGAACAAAATTGCAATTTATGGGGTTAAGATCGCAATAGACTACTTGTTCTACTTGAGGACAAAGAGCTGCTGCAATAGCATGAGTGCCAATACCGCCGCCAAAATCTAAAACTCGACCGACAGCCATATCTGATATTAATGTTAAAGTACCTCCTATGTAATCCTGATTGGACATATGCCAAGCTCCGAGGTCAAATAGGTAAGCTTGTCCGACTCCCTCGCGATAAAACTCGCTAGCTTTTTCCCAATCAAAATCCCGATGACCTATTTCTTTTAGGGATTGTTGACCGAGTGCCAACTCTTGTTCAATTGTTTCTAAATCTAAGTTTAAAAAATCCTGTAGATGCTGCTTGAGATTGAAAGTATCTTGCCAATATCCCTGCAAAAAAGACGGTGCGACAGAAGAAGACATCATTTACTTTTTTCTAAAAAACCCAAACTTATTATAGGATTAACTGACATTTTTGAACAGAACTACACTAAATTATTTTTCTTTTGTTTATAGCGAATAAAATAGTGGGGGTTCAGGGCGACGGTTTGACTCCTCAAGCTGCGGGGTTGCAGACGTACCGAGGGTTTCCGGGTTTGCGGTTAGGCATCTAAATTGTATTTTTAGGGCGGGCGGGACACCCCAAACTTGACTCTAAAATTTAGATGCGCGTCCGCTTATCAATGTAGCTGCTGAGGTTATGGCTTCTAGCAGTCGGATATTTTGTGCAAAGCCTGTCGATCGTCCTGCGCCAGGTAGTAGAATAAGGGACAGCACGAATCCATGATTAAGACAAAATAAAAAAAGCCACTGTAGGTAAATACTAAATCCCACTGGTTGTCAATCAGCAGCAATCTAAAATCTAAAATCTAAAATCTAAAATCGAATACGGGAGGGCAAAATTTTGGACGAACTCAGAGTAGCACTCGAATTGACAACAGAAGAAGAATTGCAGCAACTAACAGAACTTCTGTTCAGCCGCAAGTTTAACCCTTTAGATTATGTGCAAACCCCCGCACCGATAGATGTACAAAGTCGCGATCGCGAAGCATGGATCGACGCCGTAGAACAGCGGTTTCGCTATCTTGCAGCGGACGGGTTGACGGTACTCCGAGGGCGAAGCCAACAAGTAACTTACAGACAAGCACTAATTCAAGTTTGTCGCTATCTCAAAATCCCTTATCCCAGACAGTTGTCAACCACCGACTTAGAGGCAGAAGTATTTCTGCACTTAATGGGTCGCGCGTGGAAGCGTTTACCAGCAGACGAACAGCAAGCGCTGACACTGCGCGTACAGCGAGCGATCGTTGATTCTAAACTCTCAGAACCCCTGCCAATTTCTGCTGAAAAAGACCCGCTGGGTTTACTGTTCAAAGGCGGCAGCGCTTTAGCTGTTAGTTCCATCTTAAAACCAATGCTGCTCAAACTAATGGCAAATCAATTTGCGCTGCATTTTGCCACCTATCAAATGGCAAAACAAGGAGTGCTTGCAGGCACTGCAACTGCCGCAACCCAGTTTCAAAATTATGTCGCAATTCAGACGGCGCGGCGTGGTATGGCGGTGAGTGCGGCTCGTTACGGTGCAACGCGGAGTGTATTTTCGTTGGTTGGCCCGGTGATGTGGACTTGGTTTTTAGCGGATTTGGGTTGGCGATCGATTTCCACGAACTACGGTCGCATTATCCCGACTATTTTTGCCCTAGCTCAAATTCGATTAACGCGATCGGAATGCGTTTGGGAACTAGCTTAACGATGGTAAATTGTAGATTTTAGATTTGAGATTGGGAGTGTGGGTGAATATCAAAAATCGCTTGAAATTAGCTGCCAAACAGACAGCCGAAAATCTCAAGTCTCGTCTCCAAAAACATCCAGATCCCCACCTGCAAATCCCTTGGAATTTCGCCCAAGTGGGGATGCTGATTTTTCCCTTAATTCCGATTTTGGGAGCTTTAGGTTTATTCCTGGCATTGGCCGGCACTTGCAAACAAAAGTTCCGTCAAATTAGTCGCCGCCCGTTGAATCGAGGATTCGCAATTCTGAGCGCGCTGCTAGTCATCACAGCCGTTTTTGCCCACAACCGCATCGAGGCTTTTATAGGGTTGTACAATTTCTTGCCGTTTTTTATATTGTTTGCCGCTTTCAGCAGTTTAATTCAAACTTCTGCTCAATTATGGCAATTGTCTTGGATGATTGTAATTAGTTCAATTCCAGTGATAATTTTAGGTCTGGGACAGCAATTTTTAGGCTGGAACGGCATCGATCAATTGCAGCCTGTTTTTGGCTGGGTACTGGCATCCCAAGGCAATCCCCCCGGCCGTATGGCTTCTGTATTTATGTACGCTAATATTTTAGCTTGCTATCTGACAATTGCTTTTATTTTAGCACTGGGACTGTGGATGTCAGAAGTCAGAAGTCAGTTGTCAGTTGGCAGTTGTCAGTTGGCAGTTGTCAGTCATCACCGCTTACCAATACCCAATGCCCAATGCCCAATGCCCAATTCCCAATTCCTATTTTTAAGTTTGGCAGTGATCGGAAATGCTGTTGCTTTGATTTTTACTAATTCTCGCAATGCTTGGGGACTGGCAGTTTTGGCAGTTTTGGCTTTTGCACTTTATGCAGGTTATAAAAAATTATTAGCTGCGGTTTTGAGTGTGGCTAGCACAGTTTTTTTGTCTGCCTTTGGCCCGGAGCCTTTACGGCAGTATTTGCAAAGAATTATCCCGGCTTTTTTCTGGGCGAGACTCACCGACGAGATGTTCCCAAATAGACCGACAGCTACTTTAAGAAAAACTCAGTGGGAATTTGCTTGGTCGATGACTCAGCAGCGTCCTTGGACTGGTTGGGGATTGCGAAATTTTACGCCTCTCTATCAAGCTCAGATGCAAGAATGGCTCGGTCATCCTCACAGTTTGATACTGATGTTGACTGCGGAAACGGGAATACCCGCAACGCTTTTTTTGTTTAGTTTAGTTGGTTGGGTTTTGGCTAGAGGTGTTTTGGTGCTAGCGAATTTGCCGCTTTTTTCTGGGGATATTAAACACGAGCAAATAACAACACAGGAACAAGCGGAAAATGCTTTAGTGATCAATCAACAGTCTATAATTATTAGCAAAAATCAGGTAGTTTGTCAAGATGTAAGAGCAACCGATCGCCTAATTTTTTTCAGTTATTTATTAGCCTTCGCCGCCTGTACGCTTTTTAACACTGTAGATGTGACGCTGTTTGATTTTCGAGTCAATACTACAAGCTGGTTGCTGTTAGCCGCAATTTGCGGAGTCAGCCAGAGGGAATAGGCGATCGGGCATCGGGCATCGGGCATCGGGCATCGGGCATCGGGCATTGGAGTTTGAGTCTGGAAGGTTATTGATAACAAATAACAAATAACCAATAACAACTGCTAACAGCTAACAGTCAACAGTCAACTGTCAACTGTCAACTGCCAACTGGCAACTGAATTCTTTTATTCTACCGTCACAGACTTAGCCAAATTACGTGGCTGATCCACATCCAAACCCCGACGGGCTGCAATGTGATAAGCCAACAATTGCAGCGGAATCACTGTCACAATCGGTGACAACAATTCATCCACCAAAGGCACCGGCAAAATGTGGTCAAAAATATCGGCTTCCGCCGCACCTTGCTTGGGTGTAACGCCAATTAAACGGGCGTCACGCGCCTTCGCTTCCTGAGCGTTGGAAAGCACCTTTTCGTAGACGCTTCCGGGCATGGCGATCGCCACTACAGGCACTTTCGCATCCAAAAGGGCGATCGGGCCGTGTTTCATCTCTCCCGCCGGATATCCTTCGGCGTGAATGTAGCTAATTTCCTTCAGTTTCAGCGCCCCTTCCAAAGCAATCGGAAAGTTAATTCCCCTTCCCAAAAATATAAAATCTTGGGTGTCTGTAAACTGGTGGGACAATTCCTCCACATACTGTTCTTGAATCTCCAAAAACTTCTCAATTTCTGCGGGTAACTGGCGCAAACCCGTAATAATTTCTGCCAATCTCTCCGTGCTGATTGTTTGCCGCTGGTGCGCCAAATCCAAAGCTAAGAAATAGAAGGCCATCAACTGAGTGACAAAAGTTTTAGTGGCAGCAACGCCGATTTCTATACCAGCGTGGGTGTTGATTACCTGTGGCATCATGTGGGCGATAGAACTTTCAGTCCTGTTAGTAATGCCTAACATTCTCGCCCGGAATTTATCAGTAAAACCCGCGCGGCGCTGCTGTTCCATCCCCAAAGCAGCCAGCGTGTCCGCCGTTTCTCCCGACTGAGTTACCCCAATAGTTAAAGTATTTGCTGTCAGCGGTGCCGGTGCGTAGCGGTACTCAGAAGCGTACTGCACCGCAGTCGGAATATTAGCTAATTGTTCCAACAAATATTTGCCAATTAGCGAGGCGTGCCAGCTCGTTCCGCAGGCGAGAATCGAAACTTGTTCGACATCAGCGCAAAGTTCATTGGGCAAGTTGAGGTTGATGGGAGAGCGCGGATTTCCTGGCTGCCAATCGCTGTCTAAGTAAGCCTCTAAACAAGCTCGGACTACGGCTGGCTGTTCGTAAATCTCCTTGTGCATGAAGTGTTTGAAGCCTTGTTTTTCGACTAAAACAGGACTCCAACCAAGGATGCGCGGGCTTTTTTTTAGCCTTTCTCCTGCAAAGCTGTAAACTTCGACTCCCATCGAAGTTAGCCTTGCCAATTCGCCATTTTCCAAGGACAAAACAGTGCGGGTGTGAGATACTAAGGCGGGCGTGTCGGAAGCACAGAAAAATTCGCCAGCACCAAAGCCAATCACCAAAGGAGCTTGCTGTCTGGCGACAATAATTTCCTCTGGAAAATCTGCACAAATAACGGCGATTGCAAAAGCTCCTTCTAATTTATTTACCGCCTTTAAAACCGTTTCCAAGAACGATAAATCAGCAATTTTCTCTGTTTTTTTATTTTTTTGTTCTTCTTTCTCCCTTCTTGCTTCTTTCAGGAATTCAGCTATTAAATGAGGAATAACTTCTGTATCGGTATCGGAGACAAATTTATGTCCCTTTGCTTTCAATTCTTCCCGCAACTCGCGATAATTTTCGACAATTCCATTTTGAACTACCGCAATTCGCCCGCTATTATCTAGGTGAGGGTGAGCGTTATATTCCTCTGGTTTGCCGTGAGTTGCCCAGCGGGTGTGTCCGATGCCGATGGGAGCCAGAGAGTCTATCTCTGCTAACTTTTCCCGGAGGTTGTGCAATTTGCCCTTGGCTCGGATGCAGGTAATTTCTCCTTCGGAGATGGTAGCGAGGCCCGCTGAATCGTAGCCCCGGTATTCTAGTTTCTCTAATCCTGCTAGCAAAATCTCGCTTGCTGCTTGCGTGCCGATATAGCCAACGATTCCGCACATTTAACGTACTACTCCTGCTTAGCGATCGCAATAAAACTCAAGTTTTATCATTTTTACCTTCTTCCGGCCCCAGAATGCAGATTCCGCGACAAAAAAGAGGGGGCAATTTAATCGCCCCCTCTTTTGTACCCGTAATTCGATCGGTGTGTCGATCGATATTTAGTAGGCTAGACCCATACTGCGAGTAGTTTCTGCTCCCAGGTAAACCCGGATGCTCAGAAAATCGGTGGGGCAAGCAGTTTCGCACCGCTTGCAGCCTACACAGTCTTCGGTGCGGGGAGATGAGGCAATCTGAGCTGCTTTGCAGCCATCCCAGGGCACCATCTCCAAAACGTCAGTCGGACAAGCGCGGACGCATTGAGTGCAGCCGATGCAAGTATCGTAAATTTTGACTGAATGAGACATTGAATAAAGGCTCCCAACGAGTCACTAAAAATTTGCTGCCTCTGCGAGTGAACAGATTTGACGGCGAAGTGCCACCGCTATAGCCTGCACAGAGAATTAAAGGTTAGTCTACCGCAGTGCCTGGAAGCACTTCGCGAAAAAGCGACAAAACTTCACAGTTATTCACGCGGAGAGTCTTATCAAAGTAGGTTCCTACTGAGCAAGTCTGTGGTTAGAGGGGAGTTATCAAGGACGGACTTCTTTACTACAAATCTGTGCAAATAGATCGACTAAAAGCCTAATTTTTCTAACACGGGCTTAGTTGACACAATATGTCGATCGAGTCCTAGTTTTTTCGGCTCCACACCCAAAGCCAAAGCCACCAATTGCGACAAATGCAACACGGGCAAACCCAACTTGCGCCCTATTACTTTTTCCACCTCCGGCTGTCGCGAATCCAAATTCAAGTGACAAAGCGGACAAGGCGTTACCATACAATCAGCGCCATTGTCAAGAGCATCTTGAATATGTTTGCCTGCCATCTGAAAAGATTGGTTAGTGGCATAACTCGCCAAGGGCCAGCCGCAGCACTGCGTCCGCCCTCGATAGTAAACCGGAGTTGCCCCGATCGCCCGAAACACATTTTCCATCGATTCCGGTTGGTGCGGGTCATCGTAAAGCAGCTTATCCTGAGCTCGCAGCAGATAGCACCCGTAAAAAGACGCGCACTTCAAACCCGAAAGCTTGCGGGTGACTCGCTTCTGCACCTCCTCTAGGCCGTAATCTGCAACGATCGCCCATAACAGATGTTTCACCTCGGTACTGCCTTGATAAGGCGAACAGCCTTGTTTTTCCAGTAAACCGTTGACTTTTTCTATGTAGTTGGGATCGGTTTTCTGGCAATCCTTGAGGCGATCGTCCACATGACCGATTACCCCTTGACAAGTGCTGCAATGCGTGAGTAAAGGCAGATTAAGTTGCTCTGCCAAAGCAATATTGCGGGCGTTGACAGTATCTTCGAGTAACTGCGAATCTTCCTTGAAAGTGCCAGAACCGCAGCAGGAAGCTTTCTTTAGTTCCACCAGTTCAATACCCAAGGCTTGAGTCAGTGCTTGGGTAGACAGGTAAAGTTCGCGGGCGGCCCCTTGGGCGACACAACCGGGAAAGTAAGCATATTTGAGATTTGGGGATGGCATAATCGTTTCTGCTGGGGACACAAGGTTCGGGAAAAGAAACTTGAGCGATCGAAGTCGGGAGGCTTCCTGCTTAGTTTTCCCTCTTTATAATTAACCGATCACCGCCTAGCTAAGAGCCAATTGTCAGCTTTTCTCAAGCATTTTGAGTTGATGACTGACGCACCATCGACCAAAAATCCGCTTCCTCAACGTTATCAGGTGGCTAAACGAGATGATTGATTTTGGGCTATTGGGTTTTTTTGCCTGAGTCCTAGAGTTGCTGCGATCGTCCGTGTCCCAATTGTCCCTGGCCCGTGTCACTTAGAAAAGCGGCCAGCCTTTGTCCTGCAGATCCCCCTTTCGGATAAGATTAGATACGCAGCAACCAATGAGGACACGATGTTATGAGCCAAGACGACATTTTTGCTAGAGTCCAGAAAATTGTGAAAGAGCAACTGGAAGTCGAGCTGAGCGAAGTCAAGCCGGAAGCCAACTTTGCTAATGATTTAGGAGCAGATTCCTTAGATACAGTAGAGCTGGTAATGGCCTTGGAAGAAGAGTTTGATATTGAAATTCCCGACGAAGCAGCCGAAGGAATTACTACGGTTCAAGCTTGTGTAGATTACATCAGCAGCCAACTTGCAGCTCCAAAAGCATAAAATACCTGTCTTTTCCCCTAAGAGGAGAGAAGTTATAAAACTGGAAACTCCTCTTTAGTTCTGCGTTCTGGGTGTTTAATTTTTTGAAACTGAAATCATGACAAATTTAGAGCGTAAGCGCGTTGTTATCACGGGTCTAGGCGCGATTACACCGATCGGCAATACCTTGTCCGAATATTGGGACGGGTTGCTTGCCGGGAAGAATGGTATAGGCCCGATCACCTTATTCGACCCGTCGCGGCACGACTGCCGCTTTGCCGCAGAGGTGAAGGGTTACGACCCACACGACTATTTAGAGCGCAAGGAAGCAAAGCGGATGGATCGCTTTGCTCAATTTGGGGTGTCAGCGAGCAAACAAGCTGTTGCTGATGCAAAGTTGGAGATTAATGACCTGAACGCAGAACAGGTGGGTGTCATTCTTGGCACTGGCATTGGTGGCTTAAAGGTTTTGGAAGATCAGCAAGAGATCTATCTGACTCGCGGCCCAGATCGGTGCAGCCCGTTTATGATTCCCATGATGATTGCGAATATGGCCGCGGGCCTGACGGCGATTCAAACGGGTGCTAAGGGGCCAAACTCTTGCACGGTGACGGCCTGCGCTGCCGGGTCAAATGCCGTGGGCGATGCGTTTCGCTTAGTTCAGGCGGGTTACGCCCAAGCCATGATTTGTGGCGGTACAGAAGCTGCGGTGACACCTTTGTGCGTGGCGGGTTTTGCTGCGGCGAGGGCGCTTTCGACTCGCAATGATGACCCGACTCATGCTTGCCGTCCGTTCGATCGCGATCGTGATGGTTTTGTCGTCGGCGAAGGTGCTGGCATTCTAATTCTAGAAGAAATGGAACACGCTCTGGCGCGTGGCGCGAAGATTTACGCAGAAATCGTCGGCTACGGTTTAACTTGCGATGCCTATCACATGACTTCTCCGGTACCGGGGGGAGAGGGTGCGTCGCGGGCAATGGCTTTAGCGCTCAAGGATGGGGGTTTGACGCCGGATATGGTGAGCTATATCAACGCTCACGGCACAAGCACGCTTCCCAACGATTCTACGGAAACGAAAGCGATTAAAAAGACTTTGGGAGACCATGCTTACAAAGTAGCAATTAGTTCTACCAAGTCAATGACCGGCCATCTTTTGGGCGGTTCTGGGGGAATTGAGGCGGTGGCGACGGTAATGTCGATCGCCAATGACAAAATCCCGCCAACAATTAATCTGGAAAATCCCGATCCTGAGTGCGATTTGGACTATGTTCCTCATACAAGTCGCGATCTAAAAGTTGATGTGGCGCTGTCGAATTCTTTTGGATTTGGCGGCCACAACGTCACACTGGCATTCAAGAAGTTTGTTCGGTAACGGCTAATCCAAAATCGAGAGTTAAAAGGTGAAAAATTAATTTTTCACCTTTTAATTTTTAGATAAATTTTAGATTTGGCGATCGGCTATTAGCTGTAGGTGCAAATTTTAAATTATTGTAGGGTAGGCATCTTGCCTACCCTAACTTTCTGAAGTATAACCGGAGCGATCGTATGAATCAACCAATTATTCGATTTTTGACAACAAAGAATTATAAAAATCTGCACTTAGATCCATCTGTAAATTTAAACAACCTTAATATATTTATCGGCTCAAACGGTTCAGGCAAAAGCAATTTCATCAGTTGTTTAAAATTTTTAAAAGATTGCCTAATAGCTATTCCTGACGCAAATCGGGACGTGAGTAGTTTTGAGGATGCTATTTCTAAAATTGGTGGTGGTAGAATTTTAGATGTCAATGTTGAAAGTCCAGCCAAGGTCAGTATAGCTTGTTGTTTTTCGCAAATTAACCACACTGGTAATCTTCAAAAAGACAGCGCAATTCTTGATTTCAAACTTTATACCGATAGACAAAAAGTAAGGGCGAGCATCTCTGAAGAATATCTATATGGCGGAGAAGATTTGCAGGAAACTTCCAGCAGGCAACCTTTCTATTACTATAAATTGCATAACAGAGAATTAGGGCAAGGAGTTTTATCTGTTTACAAGTCTCTCGGTCAAGAGCCAACTCAGTTTGAACCTTTAGATAACATTCCTACCAATTCCTTTGGTTTATTGACAATTCCGACACTGCTTGAAAATAGTCTATTACCACCAGAAACTACACCTATTTACAAAATTAGAAGAGAATTAATTGAATTTATTTCAAAATGGCAATTTTATAATGCCAATAACATGAATTTGAATTCAATTAGAACCGCCGAACCTAAAATAGGTGGAAGTGATATTTACTTATCTGCATCGGGAGATAATCTGCCTTTAGTATTGTACAATTTAAACCAAAAATCTATCAATTTTGAAGATAGCATTAACGAGGCAATGAAGTCCATCCTGCCAAAAACTCGTCGCCTTAGAGCTTTACCTTCTGGTCGCCTATCTCTCACTGTAGAATGGTATTTTGAAGGTATTGATGATGAAGCATTCTACCTAAATGAAATGTCGGATGGAACTGTCAGGATGCTTTGTTGGGCAACTATATTACATTCTCCACTTCTTCCTTCTTTGATAGTCATTGATGAACCTGAATTAGGATTGCACGTCTCGTGGATGCCAATTTTAGCTGAGTGGATTAAAAAAGCTGCCACCAGAACTCAGATAATTATTACCACGCATAGTCCCGACCTTTTAGATCACTTTACCGATCGTTTAGAGAATGTTCTTTGTTTTTATCCCGAAAACAGAACGTATTTCTCAGTCAAATCTCTTTCAAAAGAACTGCTGAAGCCAAAACTTGAAGAGGGATGGCAATTGGGCGACTTATACCGTGTTGGTGATCCAAGTATTGGAGGATGGCCGTGGTAGTGTGGGTTTTCTCTGGTGGCGGTGAGGTTGAGGTTAGAGGATTCTTTCCTTTTTTAGAAAAAACTTTTCCGGGCTGTAGATTTGAACGAAAAACACCAGTTCGCCAAAAACCCGGCCCTAAAGCTAATAGAGCAGGTAGTTATGGAAGAACAGGTCAAAGCTTAATCGAGCAAATAAAGCAAGAATTACCGATCGCCTTAAAAGCGGAAGCAAATAAATGCGACTTGATTTTAGTTTTTGACGATTTGGATTGCCGCGATTCTCAGACACAAAAATCAAAAATATTGGCAGAGTTATCAAAAATACCCGAATGTGCTGACATCGAAAAATTTGTTGGGTTTGCCGCGCCGGAAATCGAAGCTTGGATTATTGCTGATTGGAATAATTCAATAGCTAAACATTCAGATTTTCGTCGAGGCAAAAGACATGAACGGATGCGTTGGTGGCTAAGTACACAAAGAAAAGTTTCTTTTGAGAATCCAGAAGCATTTAGTGAATACGATGCTGAAAAAGATTGCTGTCGAGAAAAAATATCAGAATATTTAATTGAGTCAAGTGTTCAAGATGAACTCGATCGCGATAAAGCACGCTTTTCTAAAGGAAATCATACTCCTTTGCTATTGAGGGAAATCGATCCAAATGAAGTCCAGAAAAAATGTCCCTTATTTCGCGAACTTTATAACTATCTCAATAATTTTTGTCGTTGTCCATAAAGGGTCAGATAAAAATTTATTTAGGTAAACTGTAAGCCAACTTTTGCCAAGCATTAGTAGTGCTAAATTAGATTTTCCCCAAACAAAAAGCGCCCCTATTTCTAGGAGCGCTTTTTGTTAATCTCAAGTTAAAAATTAACCGTTTATAGAAGGAGCAACCAAAGCTACGGGAGTTGTTTCACCAGCAGCCAAATCAAGCGGGAAGTTGTGAGCATTGCGCTCGTGCATTACTTCCATACCCAAGTTAGCGCGGTTGATCA
>NZ_JAUPTE010000025.1:0-73679 GCF_036701705.1 Microcoleus sp. w1-18aA5
CTCGAATGCAGGAACCTCGTTCTGTCTTGAAAGCTAAACGGAGGGTGTGATTAAGCCTTTTTCAGTGCCATTGGACTGAAGTCCTCACTACAAACCTGATTATCATTTTTTAACCAAACTTGATATGATAGGATTAGGGAAATAATAAAGGTGCAACCACCGCAAACAACAAACCTCCCATTACCAAGACTTCCACAACAATTAATAAAATATTTTTGTTCATTTTCACTTTAAGCATTTTCACTTTAAGCATTTTCACTTTAAGCATTTTCACTTTAAGCATTTTCACTTTAAGCACTTTCACATTAAGAGCGATCGACCAAAGAGCGAATTTTCTTCCACCAAGCCGCCGGCGAATCTTCCGGGCGATATGCGGCATCAAACATCGACAAAATTAGCGGCAAACCCCCCACCTTCGCACTCATCAACAAGTGCATTGCCAGACAAAACACCAATACCATCCAACCAGAAGCGTGTAAATAATACCAAACCTGCGTCAATTCCCCAGCCGGCAGCCATTCTTCCTTAACCATACTGCCAGAAGCGATCGCCCAAGTCAGTGCCAGCAACATCAACGTATTCACAATCCGGTGCAAACTGTACCACCAAATCGGTTTTCCCAACTGCGTTAGTTTGCCAAAAGAATCCGGCTGCACCAAGCGTTTTTGACCTGCGTGGAAACTGTACAATGCAAAAGCTGGCATTATTCCTAACAGCAACATCTTGCCAAAAGTGCCGTGAATCCCGATAATATCTGCAATCTGAGGCACGGGGACTTTGCCAAGCCGCCCATCGTAGGTGTTGTAAACCAGAAATGCGCTCAAAATTGCTAAAAGGGCGATCGCAGCGTTAACCCCATGCAGTAATCTGAGCAGCAATGGCTGGTAGGGTCTAGATGGCGGCATAGTCAATTCTGCTACTTGATAAATAATCTTTTAGAGAATACAGCTAACCGCTGATTTTTTCAACCCTCGCCAATTGTGAAATAAATGTGAGTCAAAAATGAATAGATTATGATAAAAACGCAATTATATTAAAATTTAGTGTAAACTAAAACAGTCAAGAGGAATACTTTATTTATAACACCTAACATTTTACAAAAATGGATGCAGCGACTACCGTTTTACTTTCATTAGGACTAGCAGCCGATGCTTTTGCTGTTGCTGTTTCGAGCGGTTTAGCAATCAAACATATGAAGGTCAATAAAGCTTTAAAAATCGCCTTATTTTTCGGAGGTTTTCAAGCTTTAATGCCCGTAATAGGATGGCTCATCGGTCTTAGTTTTAGTTTTTTGATAACACCGATCGACCATTGGATAGCTTTTGGGCTTTTGAGTTTCATTGGCGGAAGAATGATTTATGAATCGCTGCAAAGCGAAGAATGCGAGAAAAAGTTCAATCCCTTAGATACGGGAACTTTGATAACGCTGTCGGTGGCGACGAGTATTGATGCTCTCGCAGTTGGCCTCGGATTTGCTGTTCTGAAAGATTCTATTGCTCCTGCGGTTACTGCGATCGGATTTATTACTTTCTTTTTAGCCTTTGCAGGGGTGTTTATCGGACACAAGTGCGGCAACTTGTTTGCTAATAAAATTGAGATATTGGGTGGAGCAATTTTGATTTTCATTGGCAGCAGAATCTTGTTTATGCACTTGACAGAAGTGCCATTAGTTATCGGCAATTAGTCAGTAGTCATTAGTCAGTAGTTATTAGTGGAACAGTGACATCAAAGTCTCTGGTGGTTGCAATTACCAATTACCAATTCCCAAAAAATGCTATAACAGCAATATTGCGTTAAAGGATAAAAAATTTCGTGCTGAAACTTTACGGCGGAGCCCGCAGCCGGGCCTCAATTGTCAAGTGGTATCTAGAAGAAATAGGAGTTCCCTACGAATTCGTCACCCTAGATATGCAAGCAGGGGCACACTTGCAGCCAGAGTATCTCGAAATTAACCCGATCGGCAAAGTACCCGCGATCGCCGACGGAGATTTTAAACTTTGGGAATCCGGCGCAATTCTGCTGTATTTAGCTCAAAAATATGGTAAAATGCCAGACACTTTGGAGCAGCAAGCTCAAATCGTGCAGTGGGTCACGTTTGCTAACGCCACCCTGGGGCCGGGAATATTTACAGAAGCAACTCGCGATCGCGAAACTCCCAAGTTGTTAAAACCGTTAAATGAAATTTTCGAGAAACAGCCGTTTTTAATGGGTGATGAATTCGGCGTCGCCGACGCAGCAGTCGGGTCAATTTTAGCCTACATTCCAATGATGCTAAAACTAGACCTCAGTGCTTATCCGGCTGTTGTAGATTACATCAAGCGGATCTCAGAAAGACCGGCATTCAAAAGTGCGATCGGCGGTAGCTGAAACCAGAAAGAAGAACGAAACAAAACTTAATACCTAAAAGCAGGGGCAATTTGTGAATTGCCCCTGCTTTTGATGAAATCAAACTTATCTAAATCCGACAGCCGCCTGCCAAACAAAAGCCAGCAGCAAGAAAAATACGGGAATGACCGGCAAAACATTAACCAAAGGCTCAAAAATCGAATAAGCTTCGGGCAGTTTTGCTAAGAGTAATGCAGCTTCCATGAATCAACCTACCTATCCAACAGAATTTTCATAATTGTCGCATATCTTTACCCACGGCAATCATGATTGATCGACTCTCGGTGCAAGCCAGTAGGCAAACTCTTCAGTAAATCTATCCGCCAAAATCGCCTCCCGCATCCTCCCCGTAAAGCGAATCAACTCCGTCACATTGTGAAGCGCCAGCAAAGTATACCCCAGCACTTCATTAGCCCGCGCCAAATGGGCCAAATAAGCCCGACTGAATTTTTGGCAGGTATAACAAGGGCAAGACTCATCCAGCGGAGCAAAATCCTCCCGGAACCGAGCATTTTTCAAATTCCAGCGTTCCCCACGAACAAAAGCCGTTCCGTGGCGGGCCAGCCGAGTCGGAATCACGCAGTCAAACATATCTACGCCACTCGCCACCGCCAACGCCATTTCCCGATAAGTCCCAATCCCCATCAAATAACGCGGTTTATTTGCCGGCAACAGAGGCGCAGTCACCTTCACAATCTCTGCGATCAAATCCCCCGATTCCCCCACACTAACGCCGCCGATGGCGTAGCCTGGTAAATCCAAATCTACCAACTGGTTCGCCGCGCGCGATCGCAAATCGGGGAAAACGCCCCCCTGGACGATCCCAAACAAAGCTTGATCCGGGCGCGAGTGAGCTTGCATGCAGCGTTGCAGCCAGCGGTAAGTGCGATTTGTCGCCGCCTCCACCTCCTCCCGCGTAGCGGGGTAAGGGGGACACTCGTCAAAGGCCATAATCACATCAGCGCCCAACTCATTCTGAATTTCGATCGATCGTTCCGGTGTCAAATTAATCATGCGGCCATCGCGGGGAGAGCGAAAAGTCACCCCATTCTCAGAAATAGTCCGCATTTGGCTCAAGCTAAACACCTGAAAGCCACCCGAATCCGTCAGCATCGGGCCCGGCCAAGCCATAAATTTATGCAATCCGCCGGCGCCTGCGACAATTGCTTCCCCCGGCTGCAAGTGCAAGTGATAAGTATTTGCCAAAACCATTTGAGAACCCGCCGCCTCAAGATGTGCCGGGGTCAAAGTTTTGACATTAGCTAGTGTCCCTACCGGCATAAATTTAGGCGTTTCCACAACACCGTGGGGAGTAGCAAAAACCCCTGCACGCGCTTGGGTATGGCTGCAATTAGCCTGGCATTTAAAAGAAAATTTCGCCTTGTCGTCAGTCATTAGTCCCCGATGCTCGTTAACCGCTACTCGGCCGTCCGTGTTATTTAATCTATTGTTGATGACATCGCGACAAAAAAAACCATGACCCCGCCCAAAAACGGAGACAAGTTTCCGACAATCGTCGTGGAGGGCAAAAAATTTTAGACCTTAGTTCTAACTCCCAGATTCACGGCGCTGCAAGTAAATCTAAAATCTAAAATCTAAAATCTAAAATCGACTGACTGACGATTAAAACGGGGAATCATCGTCGTCCAATTGTAGATCCCAGTTGCCTGAGAGTACCTGATCGACCACCGCATCCAATGCCGCAGCATTTAAATTCCGGGCGAATTGCTCTTGCAAAGGATTGGAGAGGGGAATTAACCGCAACTGCCGTCCATCTTGAATCAGGTCAAAATAAGCACCATCTTCAGGCGACTGTTTCAGTTCCAGGTAATCAAAACTATACACGTTCAAATAAAGCGCATGGTTGGCAATCAGGGTAGAACGGTGGGGGTTGGCGAAGACTTCGAGCACATAACCTTCCCCTTCGCTATAAATCTGGCCATCTTGTATGTGAAGGTAGCGGACACGTCCTAAATCAAACAGCAATCTTTTGATATCGCGTTTGTTGACGACAATCCCTGTATCGATGATGCAAGGAGCAACTACCCTGTTATTCAATTGATCGTGACTCATGGAGTAAAAGCCTCTGTTGTAGTATTTTCCCGTCTTGAACATCAGGGAGTTAGCTAGAATTCTTGGGAAGGGAAACGCGGATCTTGAGTTTAGTCATTTTAGATAGGGAGCTTGGGGATCGCTGCCGACAGAGGTTTTCCGGGGAAAAGAGCCGGCGACAGGAGGAATGCTCGATCCAAAAAACTAGGGTGTTACAGTCCAATTCTGGCACACGCTAATCGATTGACAACTGCATACCAGATGAAAAATTTTCTATCTTATGGTGCATGATAAATGGGTTCGCTCTACGATCGACTTTTTCCGGAATCAAGGCGCTGCCATCGCAGCCGCAGTCGCTTTTTATACTTGTTTGCCGGTACCGGTGTCTTGGACTTTGGAGTTTCGGGGCATTGCCCGCTTGGCACCGGCGATCGGGCTTTTGATTGGGGGGATGCTGGGACTGGGGGATGTTGGGTTGCAGTTGTTGGGAATGCCTGCTCTGACTCGATCGGCCTTGGTGGTAGTCTTGGGCATCGCCGTGACTGGCGGGCTGCACCTAGACGGGGCAATGGACGCGGCGGACGGGCTGGCTGTACCAGACCCGGTACGCAGGCTGGAAGTCATGCGGGACAGCGTTACAGGAGCCTTTGGGGCGATGGCTGCGATCGCGATCGTGCTGCTGAAAACTGCCGCTCTGTCGGACTTGAATAACTATCGGTGGCTGGCTTTGATGGGTGTGGCGGGTTGGGGGAGATGGGCCCAACTGGTGGCGATCGCCCGCTATCCCTATCTCCGGGCAGAGGGTAAGGGAGCTTTTCACAAGGAATCGATTTATTCTCCTTTTGATTTTATCCCCGGAGTGCTGTTGCTGCTGAGTTTGAGCGTGGTGCAAGTTGTCTTGGAGGGCGATCGGTGGCTGTTGGCGGTGGGGATGGCTTTGGGGGGAAGTGCGATCGGAATTTTTGCCGGAGCCTGGTTTAACCACCGTTTGGGCGGCCACACGGGCGATACTTACGGTGCTGTAGTCGAGTGGACGGAGGCTTTATTGCTGTGTCTTTTGGCGGCTTTGGAAGGGTAAGTTATGCCATGTTGCCATTGTTTGAGTGAAAACTCTAGTCCTCAATTTAGCAAATAACGACGGTTCTAGCAGGTGGAAATCCGCACTCAATAGCAATGGTTTTCATCCTGTCTGCCTTCAAATGCCACCCTAGATTAGATACAGCAAACCTCAAACTATAAAGAAAGCTATGGGATACTTTATTGCTGCGATCGTCCTCGGAATGTTAATTGGGGCTGGCTTCGAGATTGTCCAAACAATCCGCAATTGGGAAACGAATCCCGAAGAAACTACCAGCAAAATTCAAGCTGAAATGGTCAAAGAAACATATCGCGGTCAATTTGGTGCCGATGCGGTGGAGGGAGGGAGTCAGGCTGTCGGAAACGCACTCCATGCCGGCCACTGCGCCGCCGAAGCTGCAGCTTGCGAATCTGCTCCAAGTGCGATCGGTCATGTGGTAGAAGGCTTGTTGCACGTGCTACACCATTAATATCGTGTCTGCTAGCGTAAGTTGTGCAAGTGTTTTTGATGCTGTAGGGGCTGGTTTTACCAATAATCTTTGACGCACACAAACAATCTCATAAACCCGCCCCCCACAACTAATAACCTATATCAACCTTGACTTTTATCGAAGGGAAAAAATGTACATTGACGTTTACCGTTGAGAGAGGGGGCGGGTTTATGGGATTATTAGTTTTTGGCGTAGATGCTTGGTAAAACCAGCCCCTATTATCCCGCAAATTATCAAAAACCAACCAATCAAACCTAATATAACAACACAAAATGAATGGAAAATGCCACTGCTAATTTTCCATTCATTCTCTATTCTTACGCTTTCGGCTCAACCCAAACCGTCATCCCCTCAACCCTCAAACCTTTGCCGCGAGTGCCGCAATATTGACCGTTAGCAGTAACAGGAGTATCGCCCACATTCTGAATGTGAGCCGTATAAAATACGTCATACTTATCAGCTTGTGGCCCTGTCAGTCGCGCTGCAAATCCCTCAATGCGCTTGGCTTTGCCCCGGAATCCAGCTAACTCTCCTTCCGAGATCCAAGCAGTGTCGCCCACTCCTTCAACGTGAGCCATGTACTGCAAATTTAAACCGGCAACGGGAGGCTCTATTTTAATTTGAAATCCTTCGACGCGACGGCCTTGAGCTTTAGTACCCGCATATTCTCGATCGCTAAAAGTTCGATCGCCAATTCCTTGAATATGCGCCAACACTTTTAAACCCACAGGCGCCACTGTTTGGGAACTCGCAGACGGCGCGATCCAAACTTTGATACCCTCTATTCTCAAAGCTTTGCCGCGAGTACCGCAATATTCGCCATTGGAGGACACCGAGGTGTCGCCGATATTCTGAATGTGAGCGTTATAAAATACGTCGTACTTATCAGCTTGCGGCCCGCTCAATCGCACTGCAAATCCTTCAATGCGTTTCGCTTGACCCCGAAAACCTGCCAATTCTCCCTGACTAAGCCAAGGAGTGTCGCCAACACCTTCGACGTGAGCCATGTACTCGACATTTAAGCCGGGAATTAGCGGGTCGATCTTAATCGCAAATCCTTCGACACGCCGCCCTTGAGCTTTTGTACCCGCGTATTCTTGAGCGCCGAAAGTTCGATCGCCAATTCCCTGAATGTGCACCAAAACTTTGATTCCCAAACCGCCCTCTACTGCCACCGGTTGTTGAAGGTTCCGGGGTGCGCCAAAAACAATGTTTCCGGAACCGGTTGTCTGAAGAGACTTAGGTACTTCCACGCTGGGAACAATAATTACCTCGTGCATGGGGGCAGAAGGTGGGGGGGATTCCAAAATCTGGATCTGTGGCGCAACTGTAACTTGTTTCGGTGCCACATTTCCTGACGGGATGACAATCACTTCTGGCAAAGGTTCGGCGCTGATTTTTTGTTCTGGCGCTGGTTTAAATGCGGGTTCGACTTGTGCAGGTGCTGCTTTTACCATCTCAGCAATGGTTAATTTGCCTCTGGAAATGGCTACGGCTATTTGTTTGCCAAAAGCGGCGCTGACTGTTTCTTCGAGAATGACCCACTGTTCGTCATCTAATTTGTCTTGCTGTTCCACCAGGGCCAGCACTGCTGAAACTGGGTGTTTGCCACTGACTAAGGATTCTGCGTCAGAATGCAGTTGAGTTGGGGTTGATTCGGAAATCGCGCGTTGCAGTTCGCGGGCTTTGGCATGAACTGATTGTAACGGCGCGAAGTCGCTTTGTTCGCGGTGGGCGATCGCCAATACTCGATCGATCACTTTCAATGCTGCATCGCGAATTTCTGCTTTACCTTCGGAAGCTGCTGCAGTCTCGACTAAGTTTTGAATGTCTTTGAGGGAAGCAATTTCCCCCGGCGCGATCGCGGATTTGTTGAGTTCGAGAGCTCGTTTTTGGACTGCGGCAAAGTTGCGGCTGTAGGCGGCTACTTCTTGCAGCAAGCTGTCAGAAGGAGGAAGACCGGAGTCTTGCAGTTGTTTTGCTGCTTGGGATAGGCGATCGGCCAAATTAGCATAAGTTTCCGATAGTCGGGCTATTTGTTGTAGCAAATCTTTATGTGGTGCTTCCATATGTCTTGCAGTAAATATTTAACTTGCTGATTATAGACGTTGAGCGTCTTCTGAAGGTAGAAGGCAGTAGTCATCAGTCATTAGTCCCTGGGAAAAATAAAAATGCTCCTCCTCTCCGACTCCTCCACTCGGACACTCTCCGACTCCCCCACCCAGACACCCGGACACTCTCCGACTCCCCACTCTCCGACTCATCCTCTGGCATCCCCCGCGTGATCGCCGTCACAACCGTGCAAATACTTAGTCACACTCTGCGACTCCGGCTGTCACGAGTGGCCCGTAACAATGTCACACCTATCGAGCAATAGCCGTCACTGCTGATTCTGTGAAAACAGTTGATACTTAGGCTTGAACCAATAAAATCCCGAAGTGTTATGGTACTAATTCGCGACCTCGCCCAGCAAGCTCTGGCTCTAGGCTATCTAACCCTTGAAGCCGAAAATCAACTGCGGCGGATGTTAACTACCACCCAGTATGACTTGGAAGACTTAAATGCTTTTATGGCTTTGCAACTAGCAGCTATGTCCGGAGGAGTGAAACAAGAGTCTCGCGAGCTAAAAAAGTTTGAAATCTTTGGCGAGACGGCTTCCGAAACTTCTTGTTAGTAATTAGTTGGCTTTTGATTCGTTAAAATTTAGTAAGGGACATTTCTACCGTGCAGGTTCGTGAAGTTGTAAAACAAGCTATTGCCGCTGGATATCTGAGTTTGGAAGCGGAAAATGAAATGCAGAAGATTTTTTCCTCAGCCAAGTGTGATTTGGAAGATTTGAACGCTTTTATGAGCTTGCAATTAGCTGCGATGGCGGGTCGGGTGAGGCAAGAGTCTTTGGAATTAATAAAGATGCCAAATTTTGCGGATAGAAATTAATTTTTTATACAATTATCTGGCAAGATAAGTATTAATTTTTCTCCTCAATAAACGCGAAAAAGCTATAATTATTTGGATGAGTTCTCTACTAATTAAATAAAAAAATATTGGTATTTTGGTTCAATGGGTGTTGAGCAAATTAAATAAAATTGAAATAAATATTTAAATGAATATTTAAGTGGAGAGTCAGGACTTGACTCGTCAAAGGTCAGGCTTGGATGACTAGACCTGTCAAGGTGTAGTCAAAGTGTTTGCTTCGTAACAGTTGAGCATTCTGCTTGAAAAGTTATGTAAGCTGTTGCGGCATTTAAATTATGTGTCAAAAAACAATCAAACTCTTGTGGGTGGGCTTCTAGCCCGCCCCGAATATATAATTTAAATGCACGACAGCTTATGATCAATGATTAACTGGAGTTAGCATGAAACAGCTAATATTATTTCCCCTCCATCGACCGCCATAAAATTAGTTAGTAGTGAGGACTTTATAAAGCTCGCTCGTGCTTCCGCCGTTACTACAAAAGTAATAAGGGTTATAATACCCGCTTTTATATCATCACTGAGACTATTTCCTACGACTCCGACGCTCTAACTCTTTAATTACTCTCAGAACAAACAACGACATTAAAGCGCCAATTAATGCTAGTTGCCACAACCCGCATCCGGCAGCAGTTCCTAAAGCTGCTGACACCCAAATAGCGGCGGCAGAGGTGAGTCCGTGAACTTCAACTTTACCTCTTTCCTGGTGATTTTGCCGCAGGATTTCTCCGCCTCCCAAAAACCCAATCCCGGCAGCAATGCCTTGAATTACCCGCGCTACAGCATCTCCTCCGTTTTCATTTTTCCCCATTGCTAGCGGCATTAAAACAAACAGTGCACAACCCATGCTAACTAGCATATGAGTTCTCAATCCCGCTGGTTTGTTTCTGAGTTGGCGCTCCCATCCAATAATTCCGCCAACAAACATGGCTAGGCACAACCTTAACAGTATGCCTAGCCAATGATCGGGAGACCACAAGTTAGCGATCGACAATGTTTTACTGCAAATAATTAATCCGAAGATTCCAATATTAGCGGAGTACGATGTCCGATCGCAATCTCACTGCCAAATCTTGTTCCGGGCGAATCACGAGCACGTCAACGCTGCGCCGCCCCAACAATACTCCAGCTAAAGCGCCGATCCCAACGCCTCCCAATACTTCTTCAGTCGCGATCGCTTTGTCGCCGGTAATGCCTGCGAGTGCGGCTGCGGCTGCTGCACCCAAGGCTGCACCTTGGGCTACTGAACCTGTGCCAGCACCTTTCTGGACTCTTTCGGTTCTGGTAATAATTCCTGAATTTCCGTCAATCCGATAGCGTTGGCGGCGGCTGATAATTAACTCTCTGGCAACAAATTGAGTACCCATTTGATTGCCTCTTCTGACAGGTTGCAGTGCCCCGACTATCTGGCTGCCTCTGGGAATTAATACTCTGCCTTGAGGTGTGCGGATGTCTTGCGCTACTGTTAAAGTTAAAGGTGCAGTTTCTTCGCGGGTGACAACTATTTTGTCTTTTTCATAGCTAACTGGAATTACACTGCCCGACGGAATTCGGATGCTATCAAATTGGGAAATTCTTTGTTGGGCTTCTGCGGGAGTAGCTACCACCAGTGGCGCGCTGGTTCCAACTGTAATGCCCAGTGCGAGGACTGCTGCTGTTGCTGAACGCCATTTTTGAGAAGTAATCATATAAATTGTCTCCTTGCTTCGGTTTTTGTTTACTTAGGAACGCACTACTGCTAAATTTGTTTCTTGTTTCGCATTCATCTGATATTTTGATTATGGCAGGCTGGAATTCTACCAGTTGGGAAGATAAGGTTGATAATCCAGAAGTTGAAAATTGGGAAAAATCGAGAAAATCCGCAAGACAGGGGCGATCGGGAAGATAAGGAAGATAGTCAACAGTCAATCGATTTTAGATTTTAGATTTTAGATTAAAGAATTGAAGCATTGACCCCACCAATAAATTCGGGGGGCAAGTTTCATCGGATACAGGTTTTTTATTTCTGGACGGATGAATCACGTGGCGGGTATCCTGGATGCTTTCGGTCAACATTCAACAGTCAACAGTCAACAACTAATTGTTGAGAGCGTTTAAGGCTAATAATCCAGCACCGAAAGCTGGTTCGTATCGGGGCGAAATAACCTGAGCTTTTGGGGCGATCGCACTTATGGCTGCTTCAAACCGACCTCGGCAATTTGCCTCTCCACCCCACACACCTCCTACAATCACAATTTCAAATTCTTCTGTTTGGTTAAATAGCGCTGAAATGGCTATTTTGGTTGAATAGGTTAATTCTGCTACAGCATTATTGATAATGCAGTCAGCGACGCGATCGCCCTCTGCTGCGGCTCGATCGACAATCGGCGCTAAAGCTGCAATTTCTTTGACTCCCCAACCGCGCCCGTAAACAACTTCTACTAATTCTTCTAGGTTATTGAGGCCTAAATGCGTTTGAAGTTTTTCCGCAAGCGTGGTAAAATCTTGGCGTCCGTCATAGAACTTCAAAGCAGCTTGCAAACCCTGAAGGGCGATGTTATATCCGCTGCCTTCATCGCCTAAAATATATCCCCAACCGCCGACTCGTTTAGTTTTCCCTTGACGGTTTTGCCCGAAAACAATGGAACCAGTTCCTGAAATAACGGCGATACCCACTGGATGACCTGTACCGCCAGCAAGTGCGATCGCGCAGTCGCTGCAAATTACGATATTCCTGGGCAGGAACGATCGGGTTACTGGTAAAGTATTCGTCAACTGCAAGTTCTGCACTACAAATTGCACTATTTCACGATCTTTGGGACGCCCAACTCCTGCTAGTCCCAGACCAATTGCTTCTATGTTGAGATTGCTATTCGTCTCGATTTTAGCGGACAGAACTGCTCGTTCGATCGCCAATTGGATGGATAGTTTTGCTGTCTCAATTCCCAGGGTTTGATAATTTGACGGCCCTGCTTCACCCCGTCCTAAAACAAGGTGGTTGTCATCCATTAAAAGGCAGATAGTTTTAGTGCCGCCGCCGTCGATGCCGAATACGTAGCTCATGAATAATTTAGAGAATAATAGAGCAACCCAGATTAACAGAGATATCTCTATTCTACGCTTTGTACAATCCGATTAAATCGACAGAGCAATGCTAATAATAATTAAACCTAATAATGCTAACCAAACCAGATGGCGCTGAGACCAATTTTTGATGGATTGCATCCAGCCGGCGCTGATGTAACGGCTCGTCTGTGGTACAAGCGGCTCAGCTTGATTGTGATAAAGCGTGCATTCTTTGGCAAAGGGACGCTGCGGGTAGTTGCAAGTGTCGTCTGCGTGATAAATACAGGTAGTGCACAGAAATTCTTCGGGTTTTGATCTATAAAGAGGGATACCCGGATGACCGAAAGCTTTGAGGGGGATTTTGCAGTGTGGACAGGCGAGGGCTTGGGCGTCTACAGGTTGGTGACAGCGGGGGCAATCAGGCATAGACCGCAGGGTGATGGGGTAATGTGGTGGGTAGGCTCATTAGCGGGTTTTCCGAACGCCGAGAATGCGCGATCGGCTCGCCATCAGGCGGCTGGATGCTCCAAAATAGAAAGGTAGTTGTGCGCTGATGTAACTTTAAGTTTACAGATGGTTTCGCAGCGACAGCAGGCGACCTGAGCCGATCGGGTATGAAAGGGCAAACATTAGGAAAAATCTATGGATAACAATAGCAACTTACTCAAACAACTGGTAATGCTGGGCATTGGTACTACTTCCCTAGTGGCAGAGAAATTGCAGGAAGTCAGCGAGCAATGGGTCAAAGATGGCAAAATCAATCCTGAGCAAGCCAAAACCTTTGTCGATGACATGACCGAGCACCTGAAGTCTGAACAGGGCAATTGGGATACGCAGTTGCAGCGGCAACTACGGAATATGCTGCAAGATATGGGAGTTCCCCGACAGTCCGAAATGGATGAGTTGCGGGGAAGGCTCGATCGTTTGGAACGTCAGATGCGGGATTTAGAAAACCGTAACTGGCGCTGAGTTCGATCCTCTTCTGCAAGCTTCGCTAACGCCCGCGAGAAGTTCGCTGCTCTCTTGTGATAAGATTGTCACCCGAAGGCAGAATGCTAAAAAAAGGCACTTATGTAGAAGCCATTTATGTAGAATAACAAACATTTTGACTTCATACTTTGGCCTGGAAAATTATCTGGCACCTGCCGTTCTTTGGTGGAAAAGTTCAGATAAAATTTGGTAGTTCTTGTTGTACTAGATGTCTTAGATATCTGAGATATCGCGGTTAAAAGTATTAGGAGGATTAATTTTGCGAGGAGTTCTAGTCAGCTTGGGAGTAATGCTGGTTTGCTTTTTGTTTTTGATAGTCGCTCAAATGGGCGGTTCTGGATCCCAAGCAGTTGCAGCCGAATTGAACAATCTTTTACCCGAGACTGCTATTGAGAAGTTGTCAGCGCAGTCTTTGAATGAAAATAGCTTGCTAGTAGCTGATGCTACTTTACCAGAGGTACCAGCTACTATCGCTGGCAATGACATGACTGATAATACTGAGAAAACTGTCACCACAGATTCCGGTCTGAAATATGTTGAATTGAAAGAGGGTAATGGGGCGACTCCAAAAACCGGGCAGAAGGTGGTTGTGCACTACACTGGAACTTTGGAGGATGGCACGAAGTTTGACAGTTCGCGCGATCGCAATTCTCCTTTTGAGTTCCAAATTGGCGTGGGTCAAGTAATTAAGGGTTGGGATGAAGGTGTCGGTACGATGAAAGTTGGAGACCGCCGCAAGTTGATTATTCCCCCTGAACTCGGTTACGGTGCTCGCGGTGCGGGCGGGGTGATTCCTCCTAATGCTACGCTGATTTTTGATGTGGAATTGTTGAGAATCGCTGGCTAGGTAGCTCAATCTAATTCAACGTAAAACTTTTACGGTGTTTAGAAACCCGGTTTCTTAAAAGAAACCGGGTTTCTGTGTATGTTCTGGTTGATTTACGATCGCTTCGGAGATGCGAGATTGCGGAAGCAGGTAAATTGGGCGTCAAATAATAGTTTGATGATTCCTGTGGGCCCGTTTCTGTGTTTGGTAATAATTACTTCTGCAATTCCGCGATCGGGCGAATCAGGGTTGTAATATTCATCGCGGTAGAGCATAATTACTAAGTCGGCGTCTTGCTCGATGCTATTATGGGCGTACAATCCTTGTGTAGCGAAGTTTTCAATTTTCTCTACAGTTAAATCGTAAACCATTTCTTCGCCGGTGAAATCTATTTTTTTTATTTTATCCCAATAGATATCGCTAGCAGCAATTTTCTGAATTTCTTCAGATTCTAGAAGAGTAGCTAACTGCATAGCTCGTTCTCTACTGATATCACATTGATAGGAACTGTCGCCAGAATAGCGCGCGCCCAAATTTGCTTGAATTTGTTTAGTTGTTAAACCCAAACGTTCTCTGGCAATATTAACTTGGGATCGCCAAACTTGGTTGGGAATTAAATCTCGGTTAGTATTAGCCCGTCCAGAATTTTCTAGATATATTTTGACGGCGGCTAAACTTTCTTGTTTATAATTGCCAACCGCACCAATCCGATATACAAATTTTTCTAGACATTGCTTCCCGCCTACCCATACTTGATATTGAGTTCGTCCTTTATTTCCTTGGGAAATGGATTTAAAAGAGGCATTAATATTCAATTTTAATAATAACAATCGAACTCCCCGCGCTAGTTTTTCGCTACTAGATCCATAGTAAACACTGGGATAGTGGGAATTGTCTTTACTCGTGCGGATACAACCATCAGTTGCCCATAGGTGTCGAAGGAAAAGAGCGATCGATTCTTGCGGTTGGGTAAATACTAAACTGGGAATAAATTTTTCATGGGAACGTAAACCAAATATTTCTAATTGTTCGAGCCATTTAGTAATCGGATTTTTAATATTGGGAGCGAGACGATAACTAGCGGAGAGATAAACTTGATACCAATCGCGTTCGCGTTTAATGCGGGGATTAATTTTATCACCAAATACTTCTCTAGCCAAATGTGCAACTAATTCAGCTAAATCTAATTCTCGCGTCGTGTACTGAATGGTATGTCGGGGTAAAGTACAACCATCACCAATTAAATGTCCTAGTAAAGCTAATTCAGCATTACCCATCGTCTGCACTTCAGTACAAGGAATTGAGCGAGGTGTAGCAATTCGATCGCCTATTTTTAATTCATCTAACCGCTTCCAACCATCTGATGTAAAGAACTTATGATTGCCTGTTGCTGTAATCGAATTTCCCAAGCAAGTCGTCATCTCCCAGACGGGCTTGACTCCTGTACAAAAAGCATTAGTCACCATCGCTTTTTCCTGTTTCAGGGTATCTGAATTTAATCCCCAAACAGCAAAGCCAGATTTGCCGACTAAATCACGAATCGGGACTTCTAATCCACTATCCGCCAGGGTAACTAAACTATCGCCACCGAGACAGCCGCTTTCTCTCAAATCAGACATCATGGGTCGCTTGTTTGTCCTCGCTTCCACACCCCGACTCAACTGAGATAAGGCAATAATCGGCACATTGAGTTCGCGGGCTAAACCTTTAAGACTTCTGGTAATTCGAGATAGTTCTTGCACACGGTTGTCGCTGGTACCTTCCATTAATTGCAGGTAATCTAGCAAGACTAATCCTAGGGTGCCGCCTTGTTCTGCTTGGAGGCGGCGGACTTTCGATCGTATTTCTGTGACGGTAATATTGGGAGTATCGTCAATAAATAGTGGTAGTTCTGATAAATTGCCAATGGCTGTACTGATGGGCTCCCATTCGTTTTGACTGATTCTACCCGATCGCAATCGGTTACTTTCTATTTTGGCTTCGCTGGACAGGATGCGCTGCACTAGCTGTTCTTTCGACATTTCTAAGCTGAAAACGGCAACCGGCAATTTCTGCTGTCCGGCGGCGATGTGGTGGGCGATGTTGGTACAGAAGGCGGTTTTGCCCATCGCCGGCCTGGCTGCAACGATGATTAAATCCGATCGCTGAAAGCCTCCTGTCATGGCATCTAAGTCATAGAAACCGCACGGAATACCGGGAAGTGTGAGGCCTTCATTGCGATTTTCTAGGTCTTGAAATGTTTGGTTTAGTGTTTCGCCGATCGACACTAAATCTTGTTGCGGACGTTCTTGAGTTATGCTGAAAATTTCTTGTTCGGCGCGGTCTAAGACTGTTTCTAGTGGTGTTGCCGTCTCGTAACCTAATTGTACTATGTTGTTGCCAGCTTCGATTAATTTGCGGCGCTGATATTTGTCTTCAACTAAAACTGCATATTGGTCGATGTTGACTGCGGAAACTGTGCGATCGACTAATTGCGCTAATTTAGTTAGTCCTCCTACTTGCTCTAACTGATTGCGGTCGGTTAGGGAAGTTGTTACCGTCATTAAATCGGTAGGTTGACCCTGTAAAAATAGGCCTAATGCCGATCGATAAATGACTTGATGAGCGGTGATGGCAAAAAACTCCGGTCGCAGCAGCTCGGCAATTCGGGAAATAGCTTCGGGGTCAATTAAAATTCCCCCCAAAATTGCTTCTTCTGCCTCTATATTTGTCGGCATCAAATCGCTCATTAGTCAATAGTCCTCAGTCAGTCGATTTTAGATTTTAGATTTTAGATTTTAGATTTTAGATTTTCTGTTTTAGGTTTTAGATTTTCGGCTTTAGGTTTTAGGTTGTAGATTTTCGATTTTAGGTTTTAGGTTGTAGATTTTCGATTTTCGATTTTAGATTTTAGATTTACTCTACAGATGAATCTGGGAGCTTGAACAATATCCTAAAATTGTAGGTTCGACCATCAGGAGCGTCGGGGCTTGTGTCCGTTTTTCCGGCGGGGTCATTAGTTATTATCAGTGTAAGGTTTTGTAGGAGTGGGATCTGTCGCGAGCTCGCGTTTATACCAGACTCACGCTCTCTCGATCTCGCACTCCTGAAAAAATGCTTCTTACTCTCTGCAGAGATGCTCCGGTTCTCAATCTGCAAGTTAGCGTTACTGAGTCCTTACTTAGCAGTGCTTAGTTGTTAGCTAATGACTAATGACTAACAACTAATGACTGATAACTCTTAATTACATCGGAACCACTTGAATATCAACTTCGGCGGTAACTTCTGCGTGTAGTTTGATTTCAGCTTTGTATGTACCAGTTTGGCGAATTTCGGGTAGGGTGATGCCGCGCCGATCGACTTCTTGACTGGTAGAGTTGAAAATCAGTTCTGCTACTTCTTGGTTGGTGACAGTACCAAAAATCGCGTCAGCTTCGCCAACTTGCTTAGAGATGATGAAAGGCCCAGCCGATTCGAGGGCTGTTTTACGGACTTCAGCTTGCTGCTTGAGCTCTAGCTGGCGCAGTCTTTCTTCTTCACGGCGGCGCTCTGCTTGCTTGAGAATGCCCGGAGTGGCTCTAAATCCCATTCCTTGAGGTACTAGGTAGTTGCGGGCGTAGCCCGGGGCTACTTCTACTACGTCGCCAGCTTTGCCGAGTTTGCTGACATCTTTATTTAAAACTAATTGGACGCGCTTGGCCATGATCGTGGGTTGTGGGGTTTTAACTGCAACTTTTTATAATAGCGAAGTTTGAGGGGCGATCGCAAGGGAGAAGGAAGTTCGGCAACGGATTATGTAGCGGATGTAACGCATTTAACGGATAGATGTTGAGATTCGAGGTTCGAGGGAAGAAACAGGGATAATATTTTTAACGGGCAAATTCAGTTTGAAATTACGCAAAACGGGGGTGCTGTAATGAGCCAAATCAACTACAGTGGAATGTCTTACAGAGCACTCAGGCTTTATTTTCAAGGCGCTGGGCGATCGATCGCGCTACAGTAGCAACTAACTGGGTCGGATTGATCGGCTTGGCTAAGTGTTTGTCAAATCCGGCTTGCAAAATTTGGCGCTCGTTCGCTTCTCCAGCATAGGCCGTTAAGGCGATCGCCAACAACTGCCGATACTCAGGCGCAAGCTGAGTGCGGATGCGCTCGATCAACATATACCCGTCCATCTGGGGCATTCCAATGTCGCTGACGAGCAAATCCGGTGCAGTTTGTTCGATCGACTCTAGCGCCTCAGCAGCAGATGACACGGAAATCACCTCTGCACCCGCTTCCTCAAGCACGAAAGCGACAAAATCTCGCGAGTCGAGTTCATCATCTACCACCAAAATTCTCAATCCAGCTAGCGGCAAGGATGAGAGATCTGGACAAGCAGCCCCATGACGTTCTTCCTCCTCCTGCCTTCTAGAATCATCATTTAATAGCGGTAATCTCACCGTAAACGTCGCTCCTTGACCTTCTCCGGCGCTTTCTGCAAACACCGTTCCGCCGTGAAGTTCGATCAGTTGGCGGACGATCGCCAATCCCAATCCCAAGCCGCCAAATTTGCGAGTTGTTGCGCCGTCTTCTTGTCGGAAATGGTCAAAAACATAAGGCAAGAAATCAGGAAGAATGCCTTTACCAGTGTCTATGACTTGAATTTGAGCTTGGCGTGCGATTTGCACTAATCGAACTTCTACTCGACCGCCTTCTGGCGTAAATTTCACAGCATTTGATAACAAATTCCACACAATTTGTTGCAAGCGACTTGTATCCCCCAGAACTTGCCCGACATCAGTATTTAAAATTGTTTGAATTTGAATTTTTTTAGCTTCGGCTGCTAATTGCACGGTTTCCACAGCAGATGGAATAATGGTTGCCAGATTCATCGGAGCAACATTCAATCTGAGTTTTCCTTGCAGAATCCGAGACACGTCAAGCAAGTCTTCGATTAATTGAGATTGCAGTCTGGCGTTGCGCTCGATCGTCTCAAAAGCCTTGGCACTTTGACTCGCGTTCAGCTTGCCACCGACGAGCAGTTGCGACCAGCCTAAAATCGGATTCAGGGGCGATCGCAACTCGTGAGAAAGCACAGCCAGAAACTCGTCTTTAATGCGGTTAGCTCGCTCGGCTTCCGTGCGGGCAGTTTGTTCTAATTGGAGAACTATATCACGCTCGGTTTCCACTTGTTTGCGTTCTGTAATGTCGATTACAGAGCCGATATAACCCTCAAATTGTCCGCTTTCGGAAAATCTGGGAGCTGCTGCATCTATCGCCCAAGAATATCCGCCATCCTTGCGCCCGACGCGATATTCCACGCTGTACCGTTCCTGGCGTTCCTTGGCGGTCAAAAATGCCTTCTTTACCTGTTCTCGGTCTTCTGGATGCAGCGCGTTTATCCAACCCAATCCCAAACCTGTTTCCTCAGTTTGACCTGTGAATTCATACCAGGTTTCGCTCAAGAAAGTGCAATAGCCTGTGGAGTCTGTTACCCATACCATAAAAGGAGCATTGTTAGCCATATTGCGGAATCGTTCTTCGCTTTCTTGCAGCGCTGATAAAGCTTGTTTGCGTTCTGTGATATCCCGACAGACAATCACTCCGCCTTTGATTTCGCTGCTAGTATCAACTACTGGATAACCGCTGATACTGATCCAGCGATCTTCGGAATCTTCGCGGCGGACAAATACCTCTACATCATTGACATATTCACCTTTGATTGCTCTGGCTAGAGGTAGTTCAGCGGCGGGGAAGAGGGTTTTTTTATCTGCCAAAAATAGTCCGTAAGTGCTCGACCATTCCTCACAAGATTTTTCATTTGATAGCTGACCGAATATTCCTACGGCGGCTTGGTTAAACAACACAAACTCCCCTTGTTGGTTTGCCAAAATTAAACCATCGCCAATGCTGTCAATGATGACTTGCAGTAACTTAGTTTGTTCTTGCATGGCGACTTCTGCTCGTTTGCGATTTGTGATTTCGCTGGAGATGCCAATCAGGCCGATGACTTCTCCCGCTTGATTGCGGTATGGAGCTTTCATTACCAGAAATGTCCGAATGCCATCGTGAGATTCTTCGAGGACTTCTGTTTGTCCAGACTCCATAATGCGCCGATCGTTTTCCGTGACTGTGACTGCAAGTTCTGTTACTGGGTATAAATCGATATCGCGACCACCAATTACTTCAGAAGCAGATTTGCCCATTATTTCCAGCGTGGCTGGATTGGCATAAATAATCTGTCCTTCTCGATTTTTGACAAAAATTGGCGTCGGCGCTGACTCGTTAATTACGTTCAAAATCGCATTTTTTTGGCGCAGTTCTTCTTCAGTGCGTTTGCGATCGCTAATATCGCTCCAATAAACGGTAAGTCCTCCGGCCGCAGGATAGGCGCTCACTTCTATATACATCTGGAGCGAAGGCGAGAACTCTTCAAACTTGACAGAAACTTGTTCGGAAACAACTCGATGAAATTCTTGATATGCCCTTGAATTAAATTCTTTCTCGGCAGGGAATACCTCCCAGATCGATCGACCTAGTAAGTCGTTTCTCGATCGAGAAAGCAGTTTTTCTGCTGTGGCATTAACGTAGGTATAGCGCCATTGTGAATCGATCGCCATAAAGGCATCGGTAATACTTTCTATAATATTGCTGACTTGCTGGGAGGCCGCTTGCACCGCGAGTTCAGCGTTTTTGCGCTCGGTGATGATTTCGCAAAAAATCATGATACCGCCAATCTCATTGGTGTTGGTTCGCCAAGGATGAATTTCCCAGCGCACCCAGTCGATTAAGCCATCAGGGCGGGGAAACTGATCTTCTGGGCAGATTTCGACTGATCCCGCCAGACAGCGCTGGTGGATTTGTTTCAAACGATCGGGCAAATTGGGAAAGATGTCGTAGTGCGATCGACCCACAATGTTTTGAGTGCCGAGCCCGTAACTTGACAGCCAGCGGTCGCTCACCAGCATATACCGCATCTGGCGGTCAAACATCGCCACCCCCGCAGGCGAATGTTTGACGAACAGCCGCAGTTGCTCTTCCTGTTGCCGCAGGAGATTCTCGGATTGTTTGCGATCAGTGATTTCTTGGAAAAGTATGGCGACTTGTCGGCTGTGCGGCTCAGGAGTGCGGAACGCCAAAACGTCGAACCAGCGGTTCATGACTTCCGAGCCGTGCTCGAAGCGCAAGGGTTCCCCCGTCAGGGCGACTTTGCCGTACATCTCAAACCAATAATCTTCGATATCTGGAACGAGTTGGCGCGCCGTTTTACCCGCAGCTTGTTCAAGCCCGGTTTGTTTCAAGAAAGCCGGATTGACTTCCAAAAAGCGGTAATCGATCGGCTTTTCGTTTTCGTCAAACAGCATTTCGATGATGCAAAAGCCTTCGTCTAGGCACTCAAACAAAGTGCGATAGCGTTCCTCAGAGTGGCGCAAAGCAGCAAGAGCTTGTTTGCGATCGCTAATATCCATAAAGGCGGCCACACAGCCACGAACTGCGCCCTGTTCGTCAAATAACGGCACCGCATTCACCAACCAATCAAAGGCAACCCCGTCCTCGCGCACCATTTGAATTTCCACATCTCGCACTTCGACGCCCGAAGCCACGGCTAGTTGCATGGGCAGTTGTTCTCCCGGAATTTCTTCTCCGTTGCGGAATCGTCTAAACGGAAGGGCTGCGGCTTGCTCTCCGGTTCCAGAAACATTGGTATCGGGTGGCACTATCAACATCGACTGGGCAAATCGGTTAGCGCGAATTACTTTACACTGGGGGTCGTCTGCGATCGTAATACCGACGGGTACAGCATCAAGTATCGATTCGAGTTCATTGACTCGTCGTTCTAATTCTTGGTTGAGCCGTTCAATTTCTTTTTTGGTAGCTTTGCGATCGGTAATTTCTAGCACCGTCACATTCACTCCCAGGACGCGATCGTCCTCGGCCCTGAGTGGATAGAGACTCAACAGCCAATCCTGTTCGACTCCCGGCTGTGCTGAGTTCGTCCTGCGAAGTTCGAGCTGTTGAAGTGGAACTTTAGTTTCAATAACTTGTCGGTAAAGCGGCTCTAAATCATCTGCCATTTCTGGCAAGATTTCGCGCAATGTTTTGCCGATGTGGGCGGCGGCTGGAACTCCGTTAATTTCTGCTAGCCAATCGTTGAGGCGGACAAACCGCAACTCAGTATCAAGGAAGCAAAGTCCGATCGGCGCACTAGCATAAATCGCCTCGATTTCTGCTAGTTGTTGATGTGCCGTTTGCGCTTGTTTAATATAAGCAGCCCTAGCCGCTTTCTCCTCAGTGACATCTTGAAAATAAACGGCAAGTCCTGATGGGATGGGATAAGCTCGTACCGCATACCAAGCATTGAGCGGTGGATAAAAAGATTCAAAACTAACCGTAACTTGGAAGGTAGCGGCGTGGCGATATTCCTGCTCAAACAAACTGCCCACTGATTCGGGAAACTCTTCCCAAATGCTGTTGCCAATCAAATCTTTCGAGGGTCGATTCAGCCATCGCGCAGCTTGCGAATTGAGGTAGGTAAATCGCCAGTCTCGATCCAAAGCAAAGAACCCGTCCGAAATACTTTCGAGGGTGTCTGACAGTTGGGGCGCGGGCGCGTTACAGACTGGTTCAGGCTGAGGTTGAGCGATAGAAGTGAAGGTTGTTACTACCGCATAGGGAGTCGATCGATCTCCCTGAAATAAAGGTTGAGAATTGAGCGTCAACCAAATCAATTCTCCCTGTGGCCGATCAAAGCCCATGATGACATTTAAACATGGTTGCCCGGTTTGCAGCGCCACCATCGCCGGATGTGTCTCGCCAGGAAAATCCGAGGCATCCTCACGCAGAGTCTGCCAGCGACTGTTGATTGAAGTGCATAAGAGCATCTGTTCTGCTGTCATCCCCAACAGGTCCTGGGCGTGAGAATTGCACCCCTGAATGCTGCCATCTGCCAATTGCAGAACCATCCCTACATCACTTGACAAAGGGGGGGCTGGGTAGAAGGCTTTGTTAGAATCCGTTGAAACAGAGGGGTCGATTTTTGCTTGGGGTTCAGTATTGCGTGGGTTTTGCATCGGTTTCTAACAACGCTCATTTTACTTTGGGCAAAGCAAATCGCGATCAATAATAGGGAAATAACCAGAGGAACTTTTGACTTGAGCAGGGTGACACTTCAAACCTAAGATGGATGTCGATCGTTCTGCGGTAATATCGATATCTAGACAATTTATTTTATCGTAGAGTCCCACGTCTGAACCAGTTGCGGGATTCAGCACAGGCGACGGAGAATTTTCTGGCTGTTTCAAATGCGAGGTCAGCCCCTCTCATGATTTGTCGGGTTGCTGCATATTAGCCATGGCTGTTACTCGTTTTCGGGTGCGAACAGATGGCACTTGCACACAGATCAATAAGTAGATGAAGCTTGAAAATACATAACCCCTCTCTAGCAGCGAGTGAAACGAAGCAATCGCTCTTGTTCTGCCCGCCTTACATTCTGTTACATAGTAAACTTTATTTGCGCCTACCTACTTAGAAAACCCGTTTCTTGGTGTAAATCTAACCGGAAATTTAGGCAAGATAATGTTCGTCTCAACGGTAAACGGGCGATCGCATTTACTTCAATACAGGGTCGCCTGCTTCCTCCAGTCCAATGTTTGTGTCACGTTTGCCGTTCATCTCACAAACTTAATCCTATGCACATATTCACAGCCGCCGATCGCACCTATATTCTGGGGTTAGCAGCACTTCTCAAGTCTGTAGATCTCAATGTTAGCCAATCTGGAGAGCAGCCTGTAAAAATTAGCATTGTATCTACTAGGATAGAGCCACACCAAAAGGAACAGTTACAGAATTGCTGCAAATACCAGATTGAATGGCAAGAATTGCAATCTAATTACGACCAACTTCTTTCGATATCAGGTTCTAAACTTCCTTACGTTAAATTGGAGCCGCAAAAATATACCAAAGAAACAGAAAGGCTGATTTGGCTCGACAGCGATACGATCGTTCTGGGCAGCTTAGAGCCGCTGTGGAACCTAGATTTTCAAACTCTGCCGATAGCAGCCGCAGCCAACTTCTGGGGAAATCTCAACAATTATCAAGATCGAAACCCTTATTTCAATAGTGGTGTTTTAGTTTACAACATGAAGCTTTGGGAGGAAGAGCAACTGTCGGAAAAGTTGCTCCAAAATGCTAGAACCCACGTTTGGGGCGATCGCGATCAAGGTGCATTAAATTCAGTTTTAGTGGGAAGGTGGAAGCAATTAGACCAAAGATGGAACAACCACAAGACTGATGATATGTCAAGTAAAGTGATGCACTTTATGTCAAGACCAAAACCGTGGGAAAGCTCCGCCCCCAATCAATTATGGCTTGATATGTTGTCTCAGACACCGTTTAAGGAGGAACTAGAAAAAATTACAAATAAGTTTAAGGGGCTGTCGAGCTTTCACGTAAAATACCAAAGACTTGACAGGTGGTTGAGCGAACCGATACTCAAGTTTAAGAGTTACCTGAAACAACCAAAACGTTAAGGTCAATCGATTTTAGATTTTAGATTTTAGATTAAAGAATTGAAGCATTGACCCCACGGATGAATCCGGGGGCTTGTATCCTGGATGCTTTCGGTCAAAATTGGTCTTTCATGCCGCGCAATCGAGCGAAGGTTGGCACGGGATCGCGGGTGTTGGTGGCTGATTGGATCGTGGGAAAGTCCCAGCGCAAAAATGGGTTTGTCCTTTTTTCGAGGCCGATCGATGATGGTATTGTAGGTTGCGATCGACTGCGCGCTTCCTTGACTTCGGCGAAGCGCTGCTGTAAGTGGGGATTGTCGCCATCCACACTCAAGGCAAATTGCAGGTTGTTCAGCGTGTATTCGTGGGCGCACCAGACTCTCGTACTATCGGGCAAATTTCGCAGTTGCCCCAGAGAGGCTAACATTTGGGCGGGAGTGCCTTCTTTGAGCCGGCCGCAGCCTCCAGCAAATAAGGTGTCGCCGCAAAACAACTCGCCGGTTTCGCTGGGATTGCTGGGGGGGAAATAGTAGGCGATGTGAGCTTTTGTGTGGCCGGGTAGGAAGAAGACTTCGGCGGTTCTGTTGGCGAAAGAAACTCGATCGCCCGCTTGTAAAAACACTTGCTGTCCGGGTATTCTGCCTCGGTCTTCTGCGCCACCGTAAACTTTGATATGGGGAAAGCGATCGATCAGTTCCTGATTGCCGCCTATGTGGTCGTTGTGGTGGTGGGTATTGAAAATTGCGGTTAATTCGGCTCCGAGTGCTTGGAGTTGCTCTAATACTGGCTGCGATCGTGCTGGATCGACGACGGCTGCTGTGTGGCGATCGGGGTCGTGCAGCAAGAAAATGTAATTGTCGGACAGTACCGGAAGCCGATAAACCTGCATAGAAAAGTGCCTCTCTAGGAAAAATATTATATAATTAAATTAGTTCTGAACCCTATCCGAAGGCTGATTGCAGATTTATTAAGTCCGCGTATCTATCTTGGGAAGTAAAACTCTGATACGTTATTTCTGCTGTTGAGCAAAGTGATTTAAGGTCGGGTACGCACCATTTTTGGGTCAATAAGTGCAATGGGCTTTAATTATTTTAGCATACAAGCGATCGAATAAATGCGAACATCTCACAACAAATCGAACTTAACAATTTCTCAAAAAGTCGATCGGATTGTAGCCTCTGGCAAGATCAGTCGCAGGGAACACTTAGTTTTGACTTCGGCTATCCTATCAGATGATAAAATTTCAGAAGAGGATCGACATCAGATTAATCGGATATTTGATTATATCCAAATTGGTCGCCTCAAGTTTATCGATTGAACAGAAAGACTTGCTCCCTCAGCATCGGTCTGGAGTTTAAAAAGCGTTTTTTAGGAGTGCGATCGTCCCGTCGGGCACAGCAAAGCCTAGATATTTAGCTTGAATTCTCCCGCTGACGCCGAGTGTGAAAGCCTCAGATGTGGAAGTCTCAAATTAACAAGGCTCTTGGCAATCCCAGCTACAAAAACAGGCAGAATAAAATGAGTGCAGACAAACCAACTATTTTGGTGACGGGCGGAGCGGGATATATTGGCTCTCACGCGGTATTAGCGCTGAAAAACGCTGGTTACGGTGTGGTGATTTTGGATAATTTAGTTTACGGTCACAGAGATATAGTAGATCGGGCTTTGCAGGTGGAGTTAGTAGTTGGCGACACGAACGATCGCACTCTTCTAGACAACTTGTTTGCTACGCACAAGATTGATGCGGTAATGCACTTTTCTGCATACGCTTACGTGGGCGAATCTGTTACCGATCCCGCTAAATATTATCGTAACAATGTCATCGGCACTATTACCCTTTTGGAAGCAATGATCGCTGCTGACGTGAAGAAATTTGTGTTTTCTTCTACTTGCGCGACTTACGGTGTACCGGAAAAAATTCCGCTCACAGAAGACCACCCACAAAACCCGATCAATCCCTACGGTGCTACTAAGTTAATGGTAGAACGGATTTTGTCGGATTTTGACGCTGCGTATGATTTCAAGTCTGTTTGTTTCCGCTATTTTAACGCGGCTGGGGCCGATCCGAACGGATTATTAGGAGAGGATCACAATCCCGAAACTCACCTGATCCCGCTGGTGTTGTTCGCGGCTTTGGGTAAACGAGATTCGATCGCGATTTTTGGCACGGATTACGAGACTCCTGACGGTACTTGCATTCGGGATTACATTCACGTTAACGATTTGGCATCGGCTCACATTTTGGGATTAGAATATTTGCTCAATGGTGGCAAATCTGATTTCTTTAATTTGGGCAATGGCGGCGGTTTTTCGGTGAAAGAGGTGATAGAAACGGCTCGTCAAGTGACGGGAAAAGAGATTAAGGCTGTTGAGTGCGATCGGCGTCCGGGAGACCCGCCTGCTTTGGTTGGCAGCAGCAAAAAGGCGATCGAAACCTTGGGCTGGTCTCCAGAATATCCAGACATTAAAAACATTATCTCCCATGCTTGGCAGTGGCATCAAAAGCGTCACAGTTAGCATAAACTCAAATAAAACAAGTGCAAAAATAGAGTCTTAAATAATGTTAAACAGTCACAAAGATTTTTGTTTTTGCACCTTAGCTTTTGGGAAAAAGTATCGCGAATTAGCCAAACAACTAGCAGCAGACTTAGAAACTCATTCTCTAGGGACGATGCTAGTTGTTTGTACTGACAACCCACATGACTTTCAGAATTTAACGAATGTTTTCGCCTTTAAAAAAAGTCGCGAAGGTGTAGATTATTGTTATAATGATAAACGATTTGCACTAAAAAAAGCCTTAGAATTATGCCGAGTGACAATCTTTGTGGATGCAGATACAAGAATCAGAGGAAAAGTGCCGGAGAGAGAATGGATGTCCGGCATTACTTCTAAAGGGTTTATTCCCATTCTAGAACATCCACCAAATCAATCATTACCGGGGAGAAAAGAGGCAATTCACAAATTAGCAAAAAAGCTAGAAATTTCATTGAAAAATGTAAGTTTTGTTCCAGAAAACTTGTTCGTAATTGCGAGAGACAATGGTAAAGAAATTCAGTTTATTCAAGAATGGGGAAAGATTGGAAGATTTTTTGAAGTGCAAAAAGTCAAAACAAAAGACGGTAATCCCATTGGGTTAGCAACTGCTAAAGTTGGGTGGAATATTCGTAATGACGGGTGGGAGGAACTCGCTCAAATTATGGAGCATTCTTTTGCTCATTGGGACTGGCAAAAAAATCAAGTAAGAACCTTTTGGGATAAAGTTTGGGATAAATTACAGTTTTACCATTGGCAATATCTCTATCGGTTATTAAAAACACAGTTAATTGCCTTATTAAATTTCGATTTTTACTATCGTTAGAGAAAAGATATGGATAGAGGATTTATCATTATTTTAATTGGATTGTACTCTTTCCAGGATTGCGTTCATTTTCTAGCTTCAGTCAGGAAGGTTCACCGCGAACCAATTATTATTTTAATAGATAGAGTCCCGCGATTTTTATATCCCTTACTTTTGGTGTTCGGAAATGTGAGATTGCAGGACGCACCGAAACCCGAAAATCCTGTTTTAGCATCGCGACAAGCTAAGCTGGCTTTGTATCCACAATCTCCTTTTGAGAAAACTATTTATCTGGAGTGGGATATTTGTTTGCTATCGCCAATATATGAAGTTTTTGACTATCTTGATGAAGTAGATTTGCTGATAACAGAAGACGGGCAGCCTGCGATTGCTAAAACGGCAAATTTATTAAGAGTCAAGCAGGATATTCTGTCAACTTTGGAGTCTATCGGGTTGCCGCTAAATGTAAAGAGCATTCAATACAATGGCGGATTTATCGCTTTTACGAAAAGCAGTAAAACTCAGGAATTGTTTATAAACTTTAAGAAATATTTCGATATGGTAGTGGCGATCAAAATGTGCTATTCTTGAAAGATTCAGGGCGCTTTGGCAGCGGCTGTTGAATCAGTGAAACCGAAAATGACAACTTTGTCCCCGGTTTACAACTACTTGGATAAGTGGAAAGATGTTTATACGATCGACAAACCGATTAAAGTAATGCACTGCACTTATCCTTACCGCCCTCAGTACGCGAAGAACGTGACGCGATCGCTCTTTACTAGAATAGTCGATCGCACGGCTACAATATTTTTACCAAATCAACTTAACAATCCCTTTGCGCGACTTACGGTGTACCTGAGAAAATTCCGCTCACAGAAGACTACCCACAAAATCCGATCAATCCCTACGGTGCTACTAAGTTAATGGTAGAACGGATTTTGTCGGATTTTGACGCTGCGTATGATTTCAAGTCTGTTTGTTTTCGCTATTTTAACGCGGCTGGGGCTGACCCTAACGGGTTGTTAGGAGAGGATCGCAATCCAGAAACTCACCTGATCCCACTGGTGTTGTTCGCAGCTTTGGGTAAACGAGATTCGATCGCGATTTTTGGCACGGATTACGAGACTACTGACGGTACTTGCATCCGGGATTACATTCACGTTAACGAGTTGGCATCTGCTCACATTTTAGGATTAGAATATTTGTTAAATGGTGGCAAATCTGATTTCTTTAATTTGGGCAACGGCGGCGGGTTTTCGGTGAAAGAGGTGATAGAAACGGCTCGTCAAGTGACGGGAAAAGAGATTAAGGCTGTTGAGTGCGATCGGCGTCCGGGAGACCCTCCTGCTTTGGTTGGCAGCAGCAAAAAGGCGATCGAAACCTTGGGTTGGTCTCCATAATATCCCGACATCAAGGATATTATCTCCCATGCTTGGCAGTGGCATCAAAAGCGTCACCACTCTTAGTATGTAGCGTGCTTATAGCGCACCTTACCATTACAGCAAAATTTGATTGAATTCTTGTGGGGAGTAGGGGTTGGGCGTCCCGCCCACTCCAAAAATACAATATGCTAATAATATCTGCTAAATCGGGACAACTCGGCAACCGACTGCTGCTTTTTGCTAATTTCATTTCTTGGGCGATCGAGCATAATTTGACGGTTCTCAATCCGGCTTTTGAGGAATATGCAGAATTCTTTGTGGGAACCGCAGGGGATTTTTTGTGTTGTTATCCTCCTCCATATTTTACCGCAGGAGGTAACAAGTTTGTCAGAAGCAAATATATTAATTTTATTAAGTATTTAAGCAGCCAAAAAATTTTAAAAACGCAAGAAATAACCCGAAAAAAACCTTTTAGTTGGCTTGCATATCAGGATATCGCACAAATCAAGCAGGGTTCAATTGTTTGTTTTCAAGGCTGGCTATTTCGAGATGGCTGGTTTGTAGAAGATCTCCCCTATTTACACAAGTACGCCGACCAGATTAGAGCCTACTTTGCACCATTAGAGCGATATAGAATCAATGTAGATCGTTTGATATTGAATTTAAAAGATAACTCTGATATGCTAGTCGGAATTCACATCCGTCAAGGGGATTATGCTCAGCATCAAAAGGGGAGATACTTTTACACTACTCAGCAATATTTAGAAGTCATTAATTCTGTGGTAAGGCTATTTGAAGGCAAAAAAATCAAGTTTTTGATTTGTTCTAATATTCCACAAAATCCGAGTTTGTTTGAGGATTTTAACTGTGGATTTGGCAGCGGTCATTTAATTGAAGATATGTATGCTTTGGCTGAGTGCGACTATGTTGTCGGGCCGCCTAGCAGTTATACTATGTGGGCTTCTTTTTATGGAGATCGGCCTCTTTATATGATCCGCGATGTCAATAAAACAATTAACCTGAAAGATTTTGTACATTTTTATGAATGGCAAGGAATTTTTCACCAACGAGATGACTGGAGTGAGAGCTTTTGGGAGTGGACACACGCTCGGTAAATAAGTAAATCAATAAGTAAATTAATGAATTCAAATAAATTAGCAGTCAAGGGATTTATTACTATATTAACCGGTCTTTACTCTTTCCAGGATTGCGTTCATTTTCTGGCGTCTGTTAGGAAGTTTCACCGGGAACCAATTATTATTTTAATAGATAGAGTCCCTCTAATTTTATATCCTTTACTTCAGGTGTTCGGAAATGTCATATTGAAACCTGCACCCTCTAATGAAAATCCTGTTTTAGCATCGCGACAAGCTAAGCTGGCTTTGTACGGGGAATCTTTGTTTGAGAAAACTATTTATATGGACTGCGATATTTGTTTGCTGTCGCCAATAGATGAGGTTTTTGATTTTCTTGATGGGGTAGATTTGTTGGTGACGGAAGATGTGCAGCCTGCGATTGCTAAAGCGGCAAATTTATTAAGAGTTAAGCAGGATATTCTGTCAACTTTGCAGTCTGTCGGGTTGCCGCTAAATGCAAATAGCATTCAATACAATGGCGGATTTATCGCTTTTACGAAAAGCAGTAAAACTCAGGAATTGTTTATACATTTTAAGAAATATTTCGATATGGTAGTGGCGCATCAAAATGTGCTACTCTTGAAAGACCAGGGCGCTTTTGCGGCTGCTGTGGAATCGGTGAAACCGAAAATGACAATTTTGTCCCCGGTTTACAACTACTTGGATAAGTGGAAAGATGTTTATACGATCGACAAACCGATTAAAGTAATGCACTGCACTTATCCTTACCGCCCTCAGTACGCGAAGAACGTGACGCGATCGCTCTTTACTAGAATAGTCGATCGCACAGCTAAAATATTTTTACCAAATCAACTTAACAATCCCTGGCGTTTAAAATAATTAAAGTTTGTTGGCAAACTGCATCAAAAACAACAAAATGCAGCCCCAAATTAAAAAAATTAGCCTCAACATATCCGAAAATTTACCTAGAAGAATTATTGCTGGCTAGAATAACAGTCTTGGGTTCATTATTCTGTTTTTTTACTAAAATACTTCGTTGCTGCCCTTTGCCCTCGTTAAAAACCTGGTTGCTGTGGTCGGGAGTACGTGAGTCAGAATCGCCTTGACAAAAGCTCGGTTAAGCAGGAAAATTAAAAAAATGTTTTAAACAAAATACTCAGTGAAAGTTTCATTAGTAGTGAGCGATTTGTCAGGAGGAGGTGCAATTCGTGCTTTTTTATTAGCTCAAGTCTTGATAGAGCTTAAATGTGATGTAGAAGTTGTTGGATTTCAGTTTGGCAAGGAATTGTACGCTACTCCTCCCAGAGACATCCCGGTATATGCGATACCGGGTAAAAATTATCCGGGGTTTTTGATGGATGCTCAAAAACTTTGGAAAAAAATAGATGGGGATATTATTTATGCAGTCAAACCTAAACCTACAAGCTTTGGATTATCACTGCTAAAAAAACTGGCGACTCGCCACTTTATAATTTTAGATATAGACGACTGGGAACTGAGCTGGTACGGCGGAGATGAATGGAAATACCGTCCCTCTTTTAAACAACTTTATCGAGATATTTTTAAACACAACGGTCAATTGAGAGAACCAGATAATCCGCTCTATCTCAAGTGGATGGAAAGTCTAATTCACCGTGCTGATGCAGTTACCATTGATACTAAGTTTTTAAAACAGCGTTTTGGTGGTGTATATTTGCCTAATGGTAAGGATACTGCAATGTTCGACCCTGCTAAATACAATCCTGAATTGAGCAGACAGCGTTACGGCTTGTCCGGATATAGAGTTGTGATGTTTCCGGGGGCACCGCGACCTCATAAAGGCGTGGAGGATGTTTTGATGGCCCTCGAACTGTTAAATGAGCCGGATTTAAAATTAGCGATCGTCGGCGGCAGTCCTTATGATGATTATGATGATAAACTTGTGAAACAATGGGGGCGTTGGATTATTAAACTGCCAAGGTTTCCAGTGGAGACGATGCCGTCCGTTGTAGCAGCGGCTCATGTTGTCGTTGTTCCTCAGCGAGAAACTCTCGCAGCCGTGGCTCAGTTTCCGCTCAAGCTGACAGATGGTATGGCAATGGCTAAGCCTGTTTTGTCTACGCGAGTGGGGGATATTCCAGCAATTTTAGGGGGAACGGGTTATTTAGTCGATCCGAGTTCTCCCGCTCAAATTTCACAAAAAATTCAATGGATATTTCAAAATTTGACAGCGGCTAATTTACAAGGAATGAAAGCTCGGGAAAGATGTGTGAAAAAATATAGTATTCAAGCAATGAAACCGATACTTTCAGAGATAATCGCAGGTATGTAAATGTTATTTTAAAACTACTCAATGGAGGAAGAAAAGCTGGCTGTTATTAAAGAATATTTTGAGATGCCGTACTGTTTAGCTGGGAATGCTTCATGTCTGCCAATAAGCTACTCCTAAAATTTGCCAGACGATATCCCGGCAGGATTTTTTTAACTGTGATGCTGGGCTTTTCTGGCGCTTTATTCAACGGTATCAGCACTACTCTGATTGTACCAGTGCTTTTAAGTTTTTTAGAGGAAACTATCGAGCTCCGTGGTGCTCCACCTCTAATTAAAACTTTGATGTATCCCTTTGAGGGAATGCCCGGAAATCAGCGTTTAATGTTGATGACCGGGGCGATTGTGCTGGCAATTTTTTTAAAAAATGTTGCGAGTTATATCAATACTTTAGTAGCTACTTCTCTGACGCGATCTTTGACTTTTGATTTGCGAGAAGCAGGTTTGCGGTTGTTATTAGAAGTAGATTTAGATTTTTACTCTAAAACTAAAGTCGGGGATTTAATTAATAGATTGGGCGGAGAGATTGGTCGGACTGCTAGTGCAGTTGGTACGGCCATCGGAATGTTTACTACCTCAATCACTGTTTTGGTGTTTGTGGGTCTGCTACTTTCGATCTCGTGGAAACTGACGGTGACAGCTACAGTTTTACTGTCGTTAGTTGCTTGGACAAATCAATATATTATTAACCGTTCCAAGCATTTTGGCCATATGCTTTCTGAAATGTCGAAAGATTATTCGGTTAGGGTACTGGAAACGATTAGTGGGATTCGGCTAGTCAAGTCAACGGGGAACGAGGAAAGAGAGTATCAGCGGATCAAGCATTTAATTCAAAGGCGAGAACAAGCAGATTTTCAGGCTCAGGTAAATTATGCCGCGATCGCCCCAATTAACGAAGTTGTTAATTTGATAGTTATAATTTTGATTGTATTTATAGGTCGCACAATATTTGCGAATGAGATAGAGTCTATTGCTACAATTTTATTAACCTATTTATTGGTACTCTTTCGATTAATCCCTTTGATTTCACAGTTGAATAGCGGGCGCAGTCAATTTGCTAATACGTCGGCTAGTGTAGAGGTGGTTAATGATTTTTTGAGCTGCGAGGACAAGCCATTTATGCTGAACGGTTCTGTGCCTTACACTCATTTGCGATCGGGAATTCATTTTAATAAAATATCTTTTAGTTATCCTAACCACAAAAATTTAGTTTTGCAAGGAATTGATTTATTTCTACCTCATGGCACTACTTTGGCTTTGGTAGGAACTTCGGGTTCTGGCAAGTCAACTTTGGCAGATTTACTGCCGAGATTTTACGATCCTACTGAAGGTAATATCTTGATCGATGGCAGGGATTTGCGCGAATTTGACTTGAAAAGTCTGAGACAAGCGATGGGTATTGTTAGCCAAGATACGTTTTTGTTTAATGCTTCAGTGCGCGAAAATATTGCTTATGCTAGACCCCAAGCGACTGAGGAAGAAATTGTGGAAGCGGCGAAGGGGGCGAATGCTTATGAGTTTATCCAACTGTTGCCGGAGGGGTTGGATACTCAAATTGGCGATCGGGGCGTGATTTTATCGGGAGGGCAGCGTCAGAGAATTTCAATTGCTAGAGCCCTGCTGCAAAACCCGGAAATCTTAATTTTAGATGAGGCAACGAGTTCGCTGGATACGGTTTCGGAAAGGTACGTGCAAGCGGCGATCGAGAAATTGAGTTGCGATCGCACAACCTTAGTCATCGCCCACCGCCTCTCCACAGTCCAAAAAGCCAACAAAATCGCCGTGATCGATCGCGGACAAGTAGTAGAAATGGGTTCCCACGAAGAATTGCTAGCAAAAGGAGGTTACTACACTCGCTTGTATTCAGTGCAATTTGCCGAAGAAACCGCTCGCGATGAAGCTCTAATTAGAGGTTCTTACGAAATTCGCACTCGCCTGACTCCCATGATAGCTTACCTCAAAATGCTAGTAGATGAAATGGTAGACTCTCCCGAAGAAAGAGACGAGTTAATCAGAGAATCATTTCACTCTGCTGCTAATATTTTCACTACTTTAGAATTTATAGAAAATACTATTAAGCGTCAGGCTGTTAAAAAGTAGTCAGTTGGCAGTTGGCAGTTGGCAGTAGTCATCAGTCATTATCATTAGTCAACAGTCAACAGTCAACAATTACTAATTACCAATTACTAACTACCACTTACCATGTCCAAATATTATGTATTTTTTACCAGAAATATCTTACCGCAACCCAATGTAGCGAGCTTAGTTCAAGTTGCACATTCTGCAAATGCCGCAGCAAATCTAGGTTTACCAGCAGTTTTAGTATATCTCCGCAAAGGCTGGAGTGCTTTGAATCCGGTTGATTTGCTTTTTCCTTTTCAACCCAGGAAACCCGATGACAAACTTGCCAATATTTACAATATTCAAGATAAATTAAAAGTAGCAGATTTACCGATGCCGTGGCCGATCGACCTTTGGGACAGCAAGTGGACGAGTTCCAGTACAATAGTATCAAAATACTATTTACCGATTCACCTGCTTAAATCCACTAAAATTGTCCACACCCGCGACTGGAACTTTGTCAAAGCAGCAGTTAAAAATGGAATTCCCGCTATCTACGAACAGCACCACCACGACGAAAAAATTTTTGAACCAGAAATCGTTTGCAATCCTCTGTTTCAAATTGCTGTAACTGTTGCCGATACTGTCCGAGAAAGCATGATTAAGAATGGGATGCCACGGGAAAAAGTAATTACGCTGCACAACGGTTTTAACCTTTTGTTTCTCGCGAGACAAATAGAAGCAGCCCAGAATTGGCGACAGCAGTTATTAACAGATGACAGACAGCATTTAGCAGTTTATGCGGGCGGACTTTACCCGTTTAAAGGTGTGGATATGTTGGTGGATGTGGCTCAGGAATTGCCGCAAGTTCAATTTGCGATCGCGGGCGGTGATTCACCCCAAGTAACAGCCTACCAGCAGTTAGCCAAATCCAAGCAAGTTAACAACATTAAATTTCTCGGCTACCTCCCTCAAAATCAACTGGCTAGCTTGCTGCAAGCAGCCGATGTTTTGACTCACCCTCATTGTTTGACACAGGCCGCGACGTTCACATCTCCTTTAAAATTCTTTGATTACATGGCATCGGGAACTCCGATTGTAGCGACGGAGATTGCATCTTTAATGGAATTTAAATCGGGAAATATAGCAGCAACTTGGTGCGAACCGGATAACCCGCAGCAGTTCGCGCAAAGCATTCGAGATTGTTTAACAACATATCCGAGGAAAAGCGAAGGATATGCAGAAACGATGGGTTTTGTCAAGCAGTTTTCTTGGGAAAATAGGATAGAGAAAATTTTGAGGTATGTGGATGAGCAAGTGCGATATCCGATAATTTAAAAATCCGTAGGGGCGGGTTTTACCAACTATCTACGCCTAAAATTAATAATCTCATAAACTCGCCCCGCCCACACGCAAAAACCAGATTTATTATTAGATATGAACCCAAAAATCATCGGCACAATTACCACATACCCAGGTATGAACCAAAGCGACTGGCTGTGGCAACAAACTCCCCAAAACTTCGGCAAATGGGGCAACATTCAAATGCTCGCCAACCACCCAGAACCAGACTTTTTACTCATGTATCAATTCGACTTTCCCCAACCTTCCAAAAAGCAATCCTGGATCGACAAAATCCGCCGTCCAAGCCCCCAAAATCCAGAAAAGGACATTAGAGAAAAATTGCGCGGTGTCCCCAAGGAACGCATAATTTACCTGATCCGCGAGCCACCATTACCAGAAGTTATTGAAATTACCAAAGCCAACTACGAACAAGCAAAACTTTATTGCAGTTACGTTTCCGGCCCCGACGACTTCGCACCAAAACCCAATTATATGCCCGCGATTTGGTATCACAGCAACTCGTTTCGAGAACTAGATGAAATGCCGCCACCAGCTAAAACTAAACCCTGTTCTTGGATAACTTCAGGTGTTAGCCGCAGCGCCAATCACCGCCAGAGATTAGACTTTATCAAATTGCTGCAATTACAAGAATTGGATTTTGACCTTTACGGGCGAAACTTGCCAAATTGGGCGCGCGGAAACGGGAATGTCAACAATAAATGGCACGCCGTCGCACCATACTATTACAACTTAGCTATTGAAAATTATGCAGAAAACGATTGGTATGTCAGCGAGAAGCTTTGGGATGCTTTGTTAGCTTGGTGTTTGCCAATTTATTACGGCGGTTCGGCGGCGGATAAATTGTTGCCGGCGGGAAGTTTTCTGAGGCTGCCGAGTTTGGATGAGAAAGGAGTAGAATTTATTAAAGAAGTTGTGGCTAATGTGGATTATTGGCATGAAGCGAGGGAGAAAATTGCCGAAGCTAGACAAATCATTCTCCACGAATTAAACTTGCTCAATTGGCTGTCTAACTTTGCATCTTAGGAAATAGCGCCATGACAGAAAACCAAAATCAACTACAAAACTATTTGCCTACCTTTGAGTTTGATGTGATAACAGTAAATTTTGAACCACAAGAAAACAGTCGCCACCGTCATTCAGCTCACTTCTTCCCCGAAGACTTAGGGAACGAAATTGTACTGGAAATGGTATCGATTCCCGGCGGCACATTTATGATGGGTTTCCCCAGCAGCGAAACAGGACAATATTATTACATAGGTCCGCAGCATCGAGTCACAATACCCGCTTTTTATGCAGCCAAATATCCTATCACCCAAGCACAGTGGCAAGCAGTAATGGGAAATAATCCATCGAAGTTCAAAGGTGAAAAACGTCCTGTTGAATTTGTATCGTGGGATGATGCCGTCGAATTCTGTGGCAAACTGTCGGAAAAAACCGAGAGAAAATATCGCCTTCTGAGTGAAGCAGAATGGGAATACGCCTGTCGTGCCGATACAACAACCGCATTTCATTTTGGGGAATACATTACCACGGAAATAGCCAACTATGACGCAAGCGACCCCTGCGGATATACACCCGGAGGACTTTATCGCAAAGAAACAACAGATGTAGGGAGTTTTCCTCCGAATCCGTTTGGATTGTACGATATGCACGGCAATGTTTCGGAGTGGTGCAGCGATAGGTGGAACCAAGACTATAACGGCGCACCAACTGACGGAAGTTCCTGGGAAACTGGCAAAGATGATTACCGGGTGCTCCGTGGCGGTTGCTGGGTCAGTGAGTGTATCGGTTGCCGTTCTGCCTCTCGCGGCGCTTCCTCGGCGGGCGATAGGTCTAGTGTTGGGGGTTTTCGCGTAGCGATGGCGTCGCTTTCTCCCTCGTCTTAGTTTTCCCCCGATGACTCTTTTTTACCCTTTAAATGATTCGGCGGTTGAAACCGCAACGACACAAACAAAGTCCGCCTTCGCGAGACTATAGATATGAATGGAATTTGCACGCTAGCCAACGATACAGTTTACGACCAACTAATTGCCTTGCTCAACAGTATTGAAGTTATCTTAGGCTCCCATATTCCCGTCTGTATTTATCCGTTCGACGACCAAATAGAGCAAATCAAAGCTGAAATTGTTAACCGTCCCAACGTCTTTATTTATGAAGATAGCGCATCAATCCAGCGATGGGATGAATTCATGCAAGCAGCCGCACCAGAGCGTTTGAATCGCAAAAAATTCCGGCTTTACGGCGCACACCGACGCTTTTGCGCTTTCGACGGCCCGTTTGAAAATTTTATCTATATGGATGCGGATACTTTAGTGATGAATTCCCTTGATGCGGTTTTTCAGAAGTTAGAGGAATCGGATTTTGTGGTTTATGATTTTCAATTTTGCGACCAAACTAAAGTATACAATATTCAGTCACCAAAACTCCTCGAAGTTTTTGAAAAAAATCGGATAGACTCGGAAATATTTTGTTCGGGATTTTACGCCAGCAAGCAAGGATTGTTTGAGCAAGATACTAGGGAATGGCTGTTATCTCAACTGCAATCGGGCGAGGCGGAAATTCTCTATGAAGGTGCGGGAGAACAGCCTTTGCTCAATTATATGGTGATGAAAACGGGGATGAATAGCTATAATTTTGCTTACAGCCTCCCGGATGGCGAAAAAACCGGGTGCAGCGTCACTTCCAAACATTTTGAAGAGCAAAATCGGATTTTGTACGACAAGGGAAACCGACTTACTTACATTCATTATATTGGCGTGCCGCCGGATGTAATTCGGAGAGTTTGTGCGGGCGAAAATATTGAGTTTCCCTATCGCGATTTGTTCCTGCATTACCGCTATCTCCGCGAACCGGAAAAGCGTCCGATTTTTGCCCAAGCGCCAAAGTCTTATACTGAGGTTTCTGGGCCGAATTTGTTAAAAAGGGTATTGAGAAGGTTGAGGATAAATGTATGAGTCGCGGTATTTATATTGTTGCGAATGATAAGGTGATCGAAAGTGCGATCGCCCTTTTAAATAGCATACGTCTGTACAATTGTCAAGTACCTGTTTTTCTGGTTCCCTTCGACGACAATTATCTGCAAGTCGCAGCCGCCCTCAGCAGTCTCCACGGGGTGCGATTGTTCCCAAATCTGGAGTTTGTGGAACAGTTTACCAGAGAAATTGGCCAAATGTTCGATCGCAACTTTTTAGCCCTTCCTAACAAAATGCGGAAACTCGCCGCCTGGTTTGGCCCCCTTGACGAATTTCTGTACATCGATACCGATATCATTGTCTTTGAAGACATCGCAGCCAACTTAAACAAACTATCAGAAGTAGACTTTTTTTGCTGCGACTACCACCACCTCAGCGAAAAACTGCGAAATGTATTTTCACCTGCAGTACAACAACAGAATATCTTTACCGACTCCCAGCTTCAAGATGTATTCAACAGCGGTTTTTGGGCATCCAGAAAAGGAACTATTACAGAATCACAAATGTATGAGATTTTGCGAGAATGTTCGCAGCATCGAGAATATTTTGACTTTACTCAAAATGTCACAGACCAACCTATACTAAATTATATCATTCTTAAGCTGATTACCAAGCGCTGCAATCTTGTTAAAAAATCAGCAACTGAACCGGGAAGCTGGGCTGGTTCCAAGCATTTTCAAGAAATAGATTATGTTCTTTATGACAAAGGCAAAAGGTTAAAATATATTCACTGGGCGGGAATACCAATTAAATCCGGTAGTCCTTATTGGAAACTGTGGAAACATTATCGTTATCTCAATGAGGAACCACCAAATTTAGTGCAAAAAATATTTCGCTCTTTGCATGGTGTGTTGAGTGCTGTTATAATATGCGATATTGTATGGTGTGTTGGGCGCTGTTATAATATTTGATAAAGCTGAGATATCTGCCAGGAACCCAGGCAACTTGGGCGAGAATTTCGGTGCATTGGGCGCTGTTTTGATATTCGATAAATTCGATAAAGCCGAGATAATCCCCCAGTGCCCAACACACCCTAGCGGAATATTTGGTAAAGTATTTAAAAAACTTAAAAATCATGACAAATGGTATTTATATTCTAGGAAACGATGTGGTTTTTGACCACTTAGTCGCTTTGTTAAACAGTATCGAAGTCAATGGGGCAAAAGATATTCCCGTTTGTATCATTCCCTATGATGATAGACTGAAAAAAGTGCGAGGAGAAATTGCAATTCGTCCTAATGTCACCCTCTTTGACAACACCGATTCAATTCATTTCTGGGAAGACTTTGCAACTCAAGCTTGGAAAACTCATGCCAAAGCTCAAAAAGTATGGAAATCTCAAGGGTTGAAACCTGTTCAATGTTTGGAGATGCACCGAAAATTATGTTGTTTCGACGGCCCTTTTGATAAATTTATCTATTTTGACGCAGACACTCTGTTAATGGGTTATCTCGATTACATTTATCAAAAACTCGATGATTTTGATTGGGTAGCAAACGATTTTCAATACAAATCCGATCTCAATTATATATTTGATTTTTTCTCCCCAAAATTACCTCAAATTTTAAATATTGACCAACTGCAATCTCATACTTTTTGTGCGGGTTGGTTTGCGTCAAAAGCTGGGGTTTTTAATCGAAATAATTGCTCTCAACTTTTAGAAAATTTAACATCAGGAGAAGCAGAAATTATGTCTTTACGGGGCGCTGACCAATCTTTACTTAACTATTTACTCGCCCGCAGCAAAATATCTTTTTACAACTTTGCATATGCTCAACCCGAACAGGTAACGGGAAATCATTGGTCTTCTCAATTTGATGTGATAGATAATGTTTTATATGATAAAGGACGGCGGCTTACTTATTTGCATTACATGAGTATTTCGGCTGCAAAAATTAATCAATTGTGTGCTGGTGAAGATGTTGAAATTCCCTACCGAGATGTATTTCTGCACTACCGCTATTTGAAGTCGCCGGAAAAATGCCCCAAACTCAAATCCCCAAGTTTGCTAGTGCGCGGATACAGAAATGCCAAAACCTTTGTCAGGCAAAAAAATATCAACTTTAGGTATAGATTGGCAAATACAGAAATGAATATTTTGCGAAAAGCTGGCAGAAAAATTCGCAGTTTACAACTCAAAAATAAAGTTTACCAACAGTATTACAAAATTATGATGGACTTGCGGACAAGCCTTCTAGGCGTTCGCTTAATTTCAATTCGGCGTTTGTCTGTGGCTAACAGAAGTAAAATATCTCTAGCTATTACCCATTTTAACCGTTCTAGTTTGGTTGTAGGTGCATTGTGCAATGCTTTGTATGACGATCGCATTGATGATATTATTATTTACGATGATGCTTCCTCCCCCGAAGAGTTTTCTAGGATGCAAGCAAATATAGCAAACTTGTCACCTAAGATTTCTATCCGCAGAGGTGAGCAAAATTTTGGTGCGTATAAAAGCAAAATTATGGCGATTTCCCACTGCAAAAATGAGTGGGCAATTATTCTTGACTCTGACAATGCCTTGAGCGAAACTTATGTCGATAGACTCTACCACATAACTGCATGGAATCCTCAGCTAATTTACTGTCCGACATCCGCCAATCCCTACTTTAATTTTAAATTATATTCTGATACAGAAATCAATATTGAAAAAGCACGAGAATTAATTCTAAATAATCCCAATCCTAAATTATTTCGCAATTTTATTAATGATGGCAACTACTTCGTCAATGTACAGAAATACCTGGATTGTGCCGAGGATAATCAAGATATTTGCGTGCAAGCTTCCGATGTCGCCGCTTTTAATTATTTGTGGTTGAAAAGTGGCGGCAGCTTGTATGCGGTGAGTAATTTAAGTTATTATCATCGGCTACATTCAGGCAGTTATTGGCTAAGTACAATGACTGATTCTAAAAAAGTTTTGAATAAAATTATCGAAGCCATTACTAATCACAAAAAATGCGATTTTTTATAAAAATTAATGGTATAATCGCAGCATTTGGATTGCAGAAAAATCTCAAAAGTTCGGTAATTCAAAAAATTAACAATGTTCAATTTAAGTTGCGGAATTTCTGGGATAGATAGCATCTAACTGTACTCTAACTGTACACAGACTGAATCCACTCCCATTCGCGCCTTAATCCTTCTTCTAAAGCAACCTGTGGCTGATAACCTAAGATTTTCTGGGCTTTAGACACATCCGCGCTAGTGTGCCGCGCGTCTCCCCTCGCAGCTTCGGTAAAATCTATCCGAATAGGTCGATCGACAATCCTTTGTATTGTATCAATAACTTCTTTTAAAACTACCCGACTTCCCCCACCAATATTAAAAACTTCCCCCGCAGCTTCCGCAACCTCAGCCGCCGCTAAATTCGCCGCCACGCAATCGCTGATAAACGTAAAATCCCGCGTTTGCAATCCGTCGCCGAAAATTGAAATCGCCTCGTCAAACAAAATCGACTTAAAAAACTTGTGAAAAGCCATATCGGGGCGCTGTCTGGGCCCGTAAACGGTAAAATAGCGCAGCGAAGTAGTCGGAAGACCAAAATTTTTGTAATAAAGCCCGCACAAACGTTCACCAGCTAATTTCGTAATTCCGTAGGGAGAAACTGGCTGGGGACAAGCGTTTTCATTCGTGGGAAAAGATTCAGCATTGCCGTAAATTGAAGAAGAAGAAGCATAGACAAACTTTTTCAATCTGGGCGCATCTTTTGCCGCTTCTAACAATACTTGAGTGCTGTTAATATTGCGTTCGGTGTAGCTGCGAAAACCGTCGCCCCAGCTAGCACGAACTCCTGCTTGCGCCGCCTGATGAAATATTACCTTAGCATCGGATAAAAGCGATCGCCAATTTAGAGACACAATATCGCCCTCCACCAATTCAAAACCCGGATACTTTTCAAATCGTGCAATATTTTTGCGCTTGAGATCCGGATCGTAATAATCGTTGAACTCATCAACACCGATCACCGTCTCCCCTCGATTTAAAAGAGTTTCTACTAAGTTAGATCCAATAAATCCCGCCGCACCCGTAACAATTAAAATACTCATTCGATTTTAGATTTTAGATTTTAGATTGTAAAAAAAATACACAAATTATTGCCTAAGCTATCATCTTCTTCTTTCTCTTCCTCTGCGTTCTCTGCGGTTCAAAAAGCATCAAATTAGGATAATCCTAGATAACTAAGCTGTTCGGCATTTAAAAGAGGATAGTAGGGTGCGGAGCGTAAATAAGCGTTTCCCAAGTATAGTAAGTGTTCGAGCTGACGCACCTTACCTGGATCGTTAATGGTTTAAATGTGTAACAGCTTATCAACCCCCTTGCTTCTCACAAAAGAGGTTGATAGTTAGCTTTCATTGTTCAAAAGAATCTAAATCCAGCGCTTGGGAACCTCCGCGTTCTAACTCGATCAAAAGCTTACCTAGCTGAGTCCAAACTAGCCAGCCCGTGAGTACCGTCAGCGGCAAAGCTAGGGCATAACAAAGTAGTTTTGGGAAGCCAAAAATCTCCATTCCAGAAGCTAAAAATACGCAAATACCGCCAGCCATTCCCAGAAAAGGTATGACCAATTGCAGCCTTGGCAGGTTAGCCAAGGTGCGAGTAGAACGATTTTTAGACCACTGTTGTACGGATTGTTTGAGAGTTGCTTCAAATGCTACGCCGGAAGCCATACCTGCTAGTAATCCAGCCGACATAAAAAAATAGGGAGGTTCTGGAAAATAATACACGAATAATTCCTTAATTGGGGGAAGGGGGAATGGGGAATTGGGCATGGGGCATGGGGCATTGGGCATTGGGCATTGGGTATGGGGAATTAGTTATTAGAACCAACAACTAACAACCAACAAATAACCAATGACTAATGACTAATGACCAATGACTAATGACTAAAATCGAGTTAGCGCGGCTGCTCCTGCTGTGGAAAACTCCGTCAAAGCGCCTAGAGCAACGTTGAACAGGCGACTGGGCTGCAAATCTTCCTTGACTAAGTTCCACAGGCTGCGAACTTCTTCGGTGTGAATTCGATCGTCCTCAATCAAAGCTAACATTAGCTGGCGTCTCAAAAACGACCCTTCCTCTGACAGCAAAAATTGCAAGCCTAGTTGGGCGGTGGGGAGCAAGTCGAAACTACGATCCGATCGGGCGATCGCGATCATGTCCTCTAACCTGTTCCACTGGAATTTGCCATCTTTGAATAATACCTCAATCAGACGCCGCCGCAGTGCCGGAGATTCTCCGTTCAACAAACGCCGCGCTACATAAGGATACGCCACCTCGACTATCTTGAAATTCGGATTCAGCGTCAGGGCCAAACCTTCTTCTGTCACCAGAGAGCGAATAATTAAGGCAAATTTCGCCGGCACCCGGAAAGGATAATCGTACATCAACTCCGAAAACTGGTCTGTAATCGTCTTGAAGTTAAAATCTGACACATTTTCGCCGACGATATCACCCAGTACAGATTCCAACGCCGGGACGATCGGCATAATATCTGTATCTGGCGTCAAAAAGCCAAGTTTGACAAAATCCTTGGCTAATTGTAAGTAATCTTTGTTGATCAAATGAACGACAGAATCAACCAAAGTTTCTTTAGTTATTTCTTCCATCTGATCCATCATCCCAAAATCAATGTAAGCCATGCGGCCGTCCGCTAAGGCAAACAGATTTCCCGGATGGGGGTCAGCATGAAAAAATCCATGTTCCAGCAACTGTCGCAAACCGCTGCGGACTCCGACTTCAATTAAACTATCGGTATCCAAACCTGCGGCTTTAACACTTGCCATATCTGTCAGCTTGATGCCGTCAATCCATTCAAGAGTCAGAACGCAATTTGAAGTATAACGCCAGTAAATGCTCGGAACTTTTACTGTCGGGTCGTCGGCAAAATTTGTCGCAAATTTCTCGGCGTTGCGTCCTTCATTGATATAATCAATTTCCTCGAACAACTTGATACCGAATTCATCGACTATTAAACAAAGGTCGTGACCGAGATTCAGCGGCAGCAACGGGCCCAACCATCCAGCGGCCCAGCGCATTAAGTAAAGGTCAAGGCTCAAGACTGGCAGCAAATTCGGTCGCTGAACCTTGACGGCTACTGTTTCCCCGGTGAGGAGGCGAGCTCGGTAGACTTGACCAAGACTTGCCGCGGCGACAGGTTCGGGGGAGATTTCGCTGTAGGTTTCGCTAATTTTGCGATCGAGTTCCGCTTCAATAATCTCGAAAGCGCGCACCGAGTCAAACGGCGGCAATTGATCCTGAAGTTTGATCAATTCTTCGAGAAAGTCTTTGCGGATCAAATCCGGTCTGGTAGAAAGGGCTTGACCGACTTTAATGAAAGTGGGGCCCAAGCGAGTGAGTATTTGTCGCAGGTGGGCGGCCCGTTCCGGCTGGTGTGCTGCGACTTCGTGCTGCCAACTGTCCCACAGCATCCCCAGCACAAAGCCTGCAAAAGACCAAATAACGGTAATTGCGCGCCAAATTGCTTTCCAAGGACGGTTGCGGTAATACTGAGCGATCGCTTGTGGATCGTAGCGTCTAGCCTGAGTGAATTGATACTGAGGCACTCGTTTATTTTCCCCTTATCTTCTGAAAATTACAGGTTAAATTGAGAATTGGGCATCGGCCATCGGGCATCGGGCATTAGTTATCAGGCATCGGGAATGGGAAGTCGAAAGTTCAAATATTATTTAGTTTTCGTTCTTGGTTCTTCCTTCTTCGTTCTTCCCTCTTCCCTCTTCCTTCTTCCTTCTTCATCATTGACCGATCGCATTGCAAGGTTTAGGCGAGCGGAAAATGCACCCGTTCGAGGCGGATTGCTAGCCTAAATTTGTTTCTTTTCATTAAATATAGTACATAAAAGTACAAGTGATCGGTCAAAATACTTAACAGCTCTCCCTGACCCAGCCCAAAAACGGATACCGTGCCACGTACTTAAGTCGTGGAAAGATAAAAATTTTAGACCAAAGTTCAAGATCCCAGATTTATCTGTGGGGTAAATCTAAAATCTAAAATCTAAAATCTAAAATCGACTGACCGCTGCACATTCTCCCACCACTGCAACCCTGCAATTCTTTTCTCCTCCTGCATTTCCCTCGCTGATGCCATCGCGCCACAGCTACCGGATGCGATCGGCTTTTGCCAAGCAATCTTTCAGCCCATAAATCGTCCGCTCTTGTTGATCCCTCGACAGTTCCGGAAACATCGGCAAAGACAAGACTTCGCGACAAACTTGCTCAGCCTTTGGCAACTGACCTGCTTGATAACCCAAAGATTTGTAAACAGGTTGCAGGTGTAAAGGTAACGGATAGTAAACCATCGAACCGATGCCAGCTTCCTGCAACTGAGCCCGCATCCAATCTCGAAAATCGCCAGAGGGATTTTGCGCGTCTTCTGGACTTGTCAGCCGGATCGTGTATTGATTCCAAACTCCTTTTGCGAACGGCAATTCTTTGGGGACGGCAACTCCGGGCACGCGGGAGAGAAATTCGCTGTAAAGTGTGGCGATCGAACGTCGCTGGACGTTCCAACTGTCTAGATACCGCAATTTAATGCTGAGAATCACCGCTTGCAGGGCATCTAAACGGCTGTTGTAGCCGATTTCTTCGTAGAAATACCTAGAAGACTGTCCGTGTTCTTTGAGCACTCGCATCGAAGCTGCCAGGGCAGGATCATTTGTCGTCACCGCGCCACCGTCACCGCAAGCGCCTAAGTTTTTGGTTGGATAAAAACTAAAGCAGCCGACATGACCAATGCTGCCGACTTTTCGAGACTGCCACTCGGCCCCGACAGATTGGGCGCAATCTTCAATTACGGCTAAATTGTGCCGAGTCGCAATTTCCATCAGCCGAGTCATGTCTACCGGTTGGCCGAAGATGTGGACGGGCATAATTGCCTTAGTTTTGTCGGTAATTGCCGCTTCGAGGAGCTCGACATCCAGATTAAAAGTTTCGCTGTCAATATCGACAAATACTGGAGTCGCGCCGACAGCGCTAATTGTCTCAGCGGAAGCAAAAAAGGTAAAAGGAGTGGTAATCACTTCATCGCCGGGGCCAATTTTGAGAGCACGCAAAGCCAAAATCAGCGCATCGGTGCCGGAGTTGCAGCCAACGCACTCGGAAACGCCGATGTAGTCGGCGAACTCTCGTTCAAAACTCTTTACGGCTGGGCCGCCTACGTAGCCGCCAGAGGCAAGCACTTTTTGCACTGCAGCGGTTATCTCGTCGCCAATCTGCGCGTATTGGCGGGTTAAGTCGAGGGGGGGAACATTATTCACTCTTCACACCATAAATTTCAAGCATTATCAAAGCAAATTCTTGCAGCAAAACTGTTTCTCAGAAACCTTTATTGCAATATCTTATATTTGGACAGGCAAACAATCACGTTATCTAAAGGGTGGGCCGGTGTTAATTCTGCTAGATTTGACAGATTTGGGTTGGGCTTTGGGGATGGTGGCGATCGCGATCGGGCTTTCGGCGTGGCAGGGATTGGGGCTGGAGGGGGCGATCGCGATCGCCGCAGGGCGCACCCTGATCCAGCTAATCTTAGTCGGGTACGTGCTCGCAGTCATATTTGACCCGGAGGGGAAAAATCCTTGGCTGGTTTTAGCAGTTTTAGCAATCATGCTGACAACAGCTAGCATGGTTGCCAGTAACCGCATCAGCAAAAAAATCAAGAACTTACTGCCCTTAGTTTGGGGTTCAATTTTGATAAGTACGGCCTTGACTCTCGCCTATACAAACTTGCTAATTTTGCAGCCTGACCCTTGGTACGAACCCCAATACCTGATTCCTTTAGCAGGTATGATTTTGGGCAATGCCATGAACTCCGGGGCGATCGCGGGCGAAAGACTTGTCAGTACAGTTAATAGCAGCCAGTTAGAAATAGAAACCCATTTAAGTTTAGGTTCGACGCCGCAGCAAGCAGTAAAGCAGTACCGCAAAGATGCGATCAAAGCTGGATTAATCCCGCTTTTAAATACAATGACGGTGGTAGGAATCGTAACTTTACCGGGAATGATGACAGGTCAAATGCTGAGCGGTGTCAGTCCTCTAGATGCAGCATCTTACCAGATTTTAATTATGTTTGTATTAGCGCTGGCAACTGTAATCGCAACTCTGCTGTTGACTGAGGGATTGTCTCGGAAGTTTTTCAATCAAGATGCACAATTGATCAAATGGTAATTGGGAATTGGGCATTGGGAATTGGGCATTGGGCATTGGGCATTGATAATTGGTAATATAATGTAGGTAGGAACTTGTATGTGGAAGTATTTTTAGGAACAGGCAAGATGCCTGTTCCACAAGAGTTTAGTTTTTTGTGGAGTGGGTTTCTAGCCCGCCCTAGCCATCACTAAGGAGAATAACCATGATTCAAACAGCAACTAAAACGCTAACTTTTGAAGACTTTGCGGAATGGAAGCCAGAAAACGGACGTTATGAACTGCACAATGGAGAGATTGTTGAAATGTCACAGCCATTAGGAGACCATGAAGAAGTTATCGGTTTTTTAGCAAGAAAATTGACTGTAGAATTCGATCGCCTAAACCTGCCGTACTTCATCCCCAAACAAGCATTAGTTAAGCCGCCGGAAAACGAATCAGCCTATTCGCCCGATATTCCGATCTTAAATCGCCCCAACTTAGCATCAGAACCTTTATGGCAAAAATTCTCTACTGTGACTCAAGGAGCATCAATTCCGCTGGTTATTGAAGTAGTTAGTACCAACTGGCAAGATGACTACATCAAAAAAGTAGGCGAATACGAACTAATCGGGATTCCTGAATACTGGATTGTGGATTATCTCGGTTTGGGCGGCCGCAGGTTTATCGGGAATCCCAAGCAACCAACGATATCGGTTTATCAGTTGGTTGATGGCGAGTATGAGGTGAGTTTGTTTCGGGGAAATGATAGGATTGAGTCGCCAACTTTTCCAGAGTTGAATTTGACGGCGAAACAAGTTTTTCAAGCTGGATTGACTGCGGATAAAACTGCTGGGGATACCGATTAGTTTTGAATGAACAGGACTTATGCAATAAGTGATTTTACTCGCTACTGATAGCGGTAAGGCGCGCAGTGCAAACCGGCAATATAGAGGTGATGCGTAAATCGTGAATTACTTTTTTAGTCAGATAAAATGATGGGAATTAATCGTTCCTCGATTTCATCAATATAGGCTGTTAAGCCTGTATGAACACCTTTTTTTCGTAGAAATTCCAGAGGCGTGTCTTCCCAGCACTGTTGTTCGCGCTCCATTCTGCCACCTGTTAGCTTTTCGACAACAACTTTAGGATTTCTAATGCGATCGGGTTCTGTCAATGAGTTAGAGCGTAGTCTGTGTGACTCCTCGCAAGGATTAAACGTCAATTCGGTCGTTATCTCTTGAAGAATTTGTTTTTCCTCTTGATTAGATGGAACAAACCCATTCAAAACCCAGGCTTCCCGCATTCTGTCGGGTGTACCAATAATAATTGCTAATTTAGGTTGTTGATCGATCTGTTCTAAACGTGCTTGCTCGATATGTTCTCTTCGCTGAGGTTGATTGTCTAAATCACGCATAAAAATAACGGCTTTAATATCTCTCTTTTGTTTGTATTGTAGAAAGCTGATTAACTTCATAATTTTATAAGCTGATTGACCATCAGTTTTAAACTTTCCATTTGATCTGATGGTGGGAAATTTAAATTTATCGGAAAGACGTTTAGTTATATCATCGATATTTTTCCAGCAAGAATTCTCTGTACCAGCTTCTAAACCACTCCATTGAAAGTGGTGTTGCAGGGTCTCATGCTCTAACCAATCAATTTTATCCACAAAAAGGCGCTCAGCTAATTTAGTAGCGGTTCGTGCATCTGCGCTACTTTCTACAATCACCACAAACTCATCAATCATTTATTTCTCCTGCAACCACCCAATCTTCTCCCTCCGCATCCCAGAATTCTCCGGTGGTTAAAGTTTGTTTTGCCCATTCTACATCAGGATGTTCATCCAATCGTTTGCAACGAGTCACACCTGAATAGTTGTTACTTAATACATGAACTTGAGAAGGCGTAAGTTCATCCACAATATAGGGAGAATGAGTCGAAAAAATAATTTGCAGATTGGGGTTGGCTTGAATAATTTCCTTAAAAACAGCGATCAATTCTCGTTGCGCTTTGGGATGGAGTCCCTGCTCAATATCATCTAGTAAGACTAAATTAGGTTGATTGGGATTCATCAAAACAGTCAGTAATCCGAGAGCGAGCATTGTTCCTTCGCTTATGGCATGGGCTGGAATACGCTTACCAGTATTCATGTCTAGGACAACTTCTTGCCCTGCAATTTCCTGACTTTCTTCGTAGGAGATAGACTTTCCATCGACTTCGATTAAGCGTTGACGATTGACCATAACTTTAGCTCGCCTTACCCCTACCTCGCGTACACCTGGTACAATCCGTTTCAACATTTCTTGTAAAGATTGAAATTTATCTGGAGCTTCGTCACGAAGATAGTCTAAGGTAGGTGCTAACCCGGAACCATCGAACTCAACTCGCGGTGTAATTGCATCACTGTAAGCTGCTTTAGCAAGGTTAGTAGCTACTAGCTTCAGGTGAACTGAGTATCTCAAAGATTGGGGTATGGGATCTGGAGCATTGCTCAACGAGCTTTTCCATCCTTCTAAACTCCCTTCTTGATCGACTTTCCATGATGCTTTCGGGAACCAAGGAGGATTAAACCCTTGTTGCCAGTGATAGGAAGCCTCCCACTTTCTTTGATTATGATATCTCCAGAAACCTCTGCCAGTAACAGACATATTATTTTCTCCACTGGTTGTAAGAAATTCCGGGGCTCTTTCATACTGAAAAATATGTGCAAATGATGATTTATCGTAATTTGCAAGTCTACTAAGATAATGTAATGCTTGCAAGACTGATGTTTTACCAGAACTGTTTTGTCCTACGAGTGCGTGTAGGCCTGAACTATCTAAACTAAGTTCTGTATCTTTATGACTTTTGAAGTTATGAAGTTTGACCTTTTCTAGCATTTGATTGCTAACATCCTTTTATACAGTTTGATTGCCGAGCTTGTAGTCTGTGTTAACGAAGGAAGTCAGGACTTACTCAAAAAGTGGTTTCACACGCTACTTATAGCGGTAAGGTGCACAATGTGCACCCTACGTATAGAGGGCAGTTGGTGATCGCACTCCGACTCAAGAAACCAGGTTTTTTACCGAATCTGCGGGCTGCAATGAGGTATTTTGGTTAAAAAACCCGGTTTCTGACCATCCGTGCGTCGAGGACTAAAACAGCGAACAAGGCCAAGGATAAAAATAGGACGATCGCACTTCAACGCACTTCAACGGGCTACTTCGGTTCGTGACTCCCAATTCGCTTGCCTTCGCCATCGTACACCTGCATCGGGATTTTGGCGTTTTCGGCGATCGCCTCCAAAGCTTTTTGCAATGTTTGAACGTGCTTTTCTACAGCTTGGCGAGTCTTCACAGCATTGTTGTTGTTTGCTTGGATGAAGGTTTGTTGCAGTTTCTGCACGTAACCTGGAGTCATCTGCACAGCAATCAAATCTTTGCTAACAGTATAGTCGCAAATCTTGGGGTTGCCTTTGCAAGTTCTATCTAAATCGGTGCGGGCTTTTTGCAGGTTCCTTTCTTCCTGCAACTTTACTTCTGCTTGCTGCAATGAAGTTTTGTAGGAAGCGATCAGCGGTTGGACTTTCTGGGAATATGCAGTTGCTGCCGGCACTTGCTCCGCGTAACTCAAAGCTCTTCGCCAGGATTCTGATGCTTTAAACCAGGCGTTTTTGCCCTCAAAAATTTGAGCTTCCGCTGCTAAAGTTACAGCTTGAGTATACGCATTTTCCGAAATTCCTTCGACATTTTTGCGCTCGCGAGCTTCTGAAAGTTTGGTTTCGTATTTGGGAACTAGCAGTTTAGCTTGTTGGTAAGATGTCGTGTTCGTGGGAATTTCTGATAGGATGTCGAGGGAGTCTTCCCAACCTGATTGCACTTGATCCCAAGTCTCGGCTGTCTGAGCTACGGCTTCGCGAGCTTCTGCTATTTGGGCTCTACTTTTGGCGGCGAGCAGCGTTTTTTCCGCTTTTTTCTCTGTGCTTAACTGCCGATTTCCTGTTGCTACATTCTTCCGGTATTCCTGCTTTTTTTTCTGAGCAAAAGCATAAACTGGACTGTCTGTGGGGATTTCTCCGAGTTCGGCGATCGCACTTTGCCACAGAGCTTGCGCTTCCTGCCCGTCCTCAGCCGAATAAGGCGGATTTTGGGTTTTTTGGGATGCTGACTGTGCGAGGCGCGCTGCATCGATCGCAGAGTTTAAATTCTGATTTTGCGAACGGTAGCTTTCCAGGGCGCTTTGAGCTTCACCGCGATGAATTGACCATGAGGGAATCGGTTCCAAAAGGGCGATCGCCTGTTTTAACTGTCGCTGCGCTTCTTGGGGACTGTTGGCAACTTTTGACGTTTTCAGCGTCTTCGTCGAATTCTCGCTCAACTGTTTGGCATTAGCTAAAGCACTACATCCTCCGATGACGCAGGGTCGGCTCAGCATATAATAACCGCCTGCCAAAACTAGCGCGGCGACACTGATGATTCCTGCAGCAGCCAGCATCGCAAACGGTGAATGCTTGGGTTTTTGGGCAACTGTTACCGCTTCCATATCCAGCGGATTGAAAGGATTGTCTCCAATATCTGCCGGGATTGCAGCTACCCTAAAGGCGATCGGATCGGAATTGCTGGAACTCTCAGACAAATTGGGGAAATATTCTTCATCCCACGTATCTTTCCCATCTGTTTCTAACGGTATCTCCTCCTCTAGATCCGCCGTCTCGGCAACATTTTCTGTTAAGACTATCCCGGTTTCTTCTGCGGGTATATTCTCGCTTTTTTTGAACAACTTCACTGTTTTTGGTTTTGACAAAACAGGGTTGTGCATGGTAAAAGAATGGAAAGCATAAGGCTGTTTTTGCCCGGTAATTTTTAGGCAAAGTCCAATCTGTTGAATAGATTCTGGTTCTATTTCAAGAATTGCTGCTTCTAGCACCGCAAAAGTCGGTTTGGCTTTGAGAACTAAACTGCGCGGGTGTTCTCCCACAACCGTTAAAGATTCATCTCGAAAATCACAACTAATATAAAGCGGTAAGTTTTTAAATCCGGCTGCTTGCAAGTGTTGCTGCAATTTTACTTCTAGAATTTGTGCGTTGCTTTGTCGCGTTGCTACTGTCATATTTTCTCCTCTGTCTGATCTCACCACTTGAAATTTTAGATTTTAGATTTTAGATTTCGGATTGCGAAATCGTCGGTATTTCCGATTGGTTTGAACTTGTACCGACTCCTTCAACTCTCAGCTCTCAAATCTTAACTCTCAAAATCTTAACTCTCAAATCTCAATTTGCAATGCCTGCCCATAACTTTCGCTGTAATAAACTTGAGTCACGTCAAAACGTCCGCCATATTGTTTGAAAGGTTCTGCTGCATAACCAAGCGGCAGCAAACAGCAAACATCTACTTCTTCTGGAATTTGAAAGGCTTCTTTCACCTTAGCGCTGACAAAACCTTCCATCGGACAACTGTCTAGCCCAAAACTTTTAGCTGCAATCATTAAGTGAGCTACTGCGAGCATTGTATGTCTGTTTGTCCAAGTTTCTAGGGAATCGAAGCAGGGACGGTTCTCGAACAATTGCGGGATTGCTTGTCGCATATAACCGGCTAAATTGTCATTCATTGCGCCTGCTGCTTTGCCCAATTCGATGACGGCTTCGGTATTTTCGGGGCCGGCGGCGCGTCGATCGCCACAGCAAATTAATACTGTTGGGGCTTCTACCACTTGGCGCTGATCGAAGGCGCAAGCTTTTAATTTTTGTTTGCTGGCGGGGTCTTGAAGTACGATAAACCGCCAAGGCTGCAAATTGTAACCAGAGGGCGATCGCACTCCCAACCGCAAAATCTCTGCCAATATGGCTGGGGGAATCGGATCTGGTTTGAAGCTTCGGGCGGCGCGGCGACTTTCGATCGCGGTTTTAACATTAATTGAAGGTTGGATTTCAATTGTCATGGATAATTGGTAATTGGTAATGGTAATTGGTTATTGGTAATCGAGAATTGAGAATTGGTTATTGGAAATTAGAACAACAACTATCAACTGTCAACTGTCAACTGTCAACTGTCAACTGTCAACTGTCAACTGTCAACTGTCAACTGTCAACTGTCAACTGACTTACCCCAAGCCCAACTCGCGCTTGAGCAAATTAATCGACTTAGATCCGATGTAATTTTCGGAGCATATCAGTTGCGGGGGACGAATAATATCTTCTCTAGCCGCATTGATGGCAGCTTTTACTGTAGCAAAACTCGGTTGGTCGCAAAAAATTGTTCTAGCCGATCGCACGATCGAGTTAATCTTGTACTCGTCTGACACCAAAGCCGTCATCACCAGCAAATCCTCTCCCCGGATGCTGTGGATGATGACTTCGGTCGATCGTAGCATTCCCGGACTCAGGCTGACGAGACCCAAATAACTGTCTTTGGGCAAACTCCCGACTAGCTGGATTTCCTGGCTGTAGTCGTAGATGTCTACGGGAATAACTCGCACAGAACGCGGTGCCGAAATCGATTCTGCTTCTCCGATAAAATATCGACTCGTGATCACAGTTCCCGAAGAGATTTGATCCAAAAAAGTACCTAGCTGTTCCATCGGCACTAACTGTATGGGAATGCGAAGAGCTTGTTCGAGTTCTTTCGCCATCAGTTCACCCACGCCGATGTCTTCTGTGGGGGCTGTGACGACCACGCGGGCGCTGCACCTGAGCCGCCAGTCAATTTCGGCCAAAAATAATTCCCTCGCTTGGTTGAGCGTACAGCCCTGTCCCAGCAGTTGATCGATACTTCCTTGCACTATTTTGTTGGCAAGGGGATATTCTTCGAGAATCGGAGATTTGAGTTTGTTGCCGTGTTCGTTGCCTAGGGCGCGGACGTAAATGCCCGATCCTGCTTGCGCTTCTACGAGTCCGGTATTTTCGAGCTGGCGGTATACTTTGCTGATGGTGTTGCGGTGCAAACCTGTCTGCATGGCTAGCTGTCTGGTGCTGGGCAAGCGGTGTCCGGGCGGAAATTGTCGCGAGGCGATCGCAAACCTGATTTGATTGAATAGTTGGGTGGATGCTGGAATATCGCTATCTGTTTGAATATGAAATTGAACCATTATTAAAGGCTCCGACGACTTCAACTTAGTATTTATATAACCTCGAGTACCGCGCATAGAATTGCTCGGATATCTCTGTCTATAGCATAATCTTATTTGGTTGATCTGCAGCAGCCGTTCTACCACAGGACGATCGCGCCGAAGAAGCGATCGATCGCAGCCTCCGGCATTTCCTCAACAATCAGGTACTTTCCAGTCTTAGTTTTATTTACTCTGCAATTTTGAGATCGCTTACTGTGTTTCTCCCCATCAGGAAATAAGTTTGCATTTGCCCTTGACCTTTAATCTCGATCTCGCCGCGATCTTCAAATTCATATTTATCATGCAGCAACTTATGAGTATAGTGGCTGACTTGAATGCGACCTGTTATGCCGTGAGATTCCATACGGCTGGCTGTATTGACGGCATTTCCCCACAAATCGTAAATAAATTTTTTAGTGCCAATTACCCCCGCTACCACCGGGCCGCTATTAATCCCGATGCGGAGGTCAAAGTTCGCGTCTAGCTTCACATTTAATTCCTTAATTGCTGCTAGCATATCCAGCGCCATTTCGGCGATCGCCTCTGCGTGGTCTGGACGTTCAATGGGAATACCGGCTGCTACCATGTAAGCGTCCCCGATCGTCTTGATTTTTTCTAAGCCGTGCTTCTCACTCAGTTGGTCAAAAGCTGAGAAAATTTCATTCAACAAGTACACTAATTTAGTGGCGGACATGGTGGTAGAAATTTGGGTAAAATTCACCAAGTCAGCAAAAAGAATTGTGGCTTTTTCAAACTTGTCTGCAATTACCCCCGGTTCGTGCTTCAACCGATCGACGATCGGTTCGGGCAAAATATTTAGCAGTAAACTTTCAGTTTTTTTCTGTTCTTTCCTGAGTGCAGATTCGATCTGCCTGCGCTTAGTTATATCATGAAAAAACACAGAAATGCCGTCGTGAGAAGGAAAAACCCTGACTTCCAACCACACTTTTAAGGGACGATAATATTTTTCAAAAGCCACTCCAATTTGTTTGGCTACAGCTTCATGATACTCTTTATAAAAATCAGAATTTACGAATTCAGGAAACTCTTCCCAAAAATTTTTACCATAAAGTTCTTCCTGCGAGCGCTTCAAAAATTGGGACCCTTTGTAATTGATGTAAGTAAATCGCCACTGAGTGTCGAAAGCAAAAAAAGCATCGCTCATTCCTTCTAAAAAATTGACAATTTGCTCGTCGGTAGAACGGAGTTTCTCTTCTACTTGTTTGTTCTTGATCTGTGCACGCTTTAATTTAGTCAGATTTATTCGCAACTCCATGTGGTTGATAATTTGCCGTCCTAAAGTCCGCAGCGCTTCTAGCTGTTGTGGGGTGAGATTACGAGGAACTGTATCTATCGCGCACAAAGTGCCGATCGGATAACCGTCAGGAGTTACTAGCGGGGCTCCAGCATAAAACCGAATATTTGGATTGGAAGTTACTAGCGGATTGGCGGCAAAGCGATCGTCATCTAAAGCATTGGGTACAACTAGCAATTCGTTGGGATTTAAAATAGCGTGGGCGCAAAAAGCTGATTCTCTCGGAGTTTCGGGCGCTTCCAGACCAACTTTGGATTTAAACCACTGTCGGTTAGAATCTATTAAGCTTACTAAAGCAATAGGAGTGCCACAAATATAAGATGCTAAAGCTGTTAGGTCATCAAAAGCGGCTTCGGCTTCTGTGTCGAGAATGTTGTAGCGGTGAAGTGCTTCTAGCCTCTCTTCTTCGTTGCTGGGCAAAGGTGCAGCTTGCATGGGAGGCCGCGAGGATATAGGTTTACGAACACTGCGTGGAAGTATTATTGCTGCGAATTTTCTGACTTGCGAGAGCACTTTTTTAACTAATATCAAAAGACTTGTTGGCCAATCTTTATTCATCTTTATTTATTGTTTTTCACCCCTGATGGAACTGCGTATGTGTGATCGAAGTAGGTTATACTTACGTATTTACCGCAACTAACTCCTCAATCTCCGGAGCTTTTGTGGGCAATTTCCCTGTCAATACTTCTCTACCGTCATTGATGACAAGTATATCATCTTCTATGCGTATCCCCCGCACATCTGCAAATTTTTCCAAATCCTCCCAGTTTACGGAATCTTCATATTTGGCGAGGTTTTCTGGGTTATTTAAGATTGCCGGAACTTGATAAAATCCCGGTTCGATCGATACCACCATTCCCGGACGCAAAACTCGATTCAAGCGCAAAAATCCCAACCCAAACCGACTGCTTCTGGTTCTTCCTTCTTCATAGCCAGCCAAATCGCCTAAATCTTCCATATCGTGAACATCCAAACCGATTAAATGTCCGATTCCGTGGACAAAAAATAGCGCGTGAGCATCCATTTCTACCAAATCTTCAACATTGCCGCGCAAGATGCCCAAATCAACCAATCCTTCCGCCATAATCCGAGCAGCTAATAGATGAATATCTTGATATTCCACCCCCGGACTAATTTTATCAATACAAGCATCGTGTGCTGCCAAAACTACATCATAAATCGCTCTTTGAGTCGGAGAAAACTTGCCAGAAACTGGCCAAGTGCGAGTCACATCAGCCGCCCATCCCGTTGATGTTTCCGCACCCACATCTGCTAACAGCAAATCTCCGGTTCGTAGGGAATTGTGATAATGTTCGCTGTGCAGCACTTCTCCATGCACGGTAACGATACTGGGATAGGCATAGGTCATATTTTTGGAGATGATGACACTTTCCATTGCAGCGCGCACCCCTGCTTCAATTTGAGCATTTCGAGTTGCTGCCATACCCGCTTTGTGAGCTTCTACAGTAACAGCGGCAGCTTGACGCAATTCGACCAAACTGGCTGCGTCGTGGCTCAGGCGCAGAGATACGATCGCCTTGGTTAATTCTAGGTCGATTCCGGTTGACGAATTGGGCGGTGCCAGAGGGCGATCTAGAATTTGAGACTGTTGCAACTGAGTCCAAGAATCCTGAACTGCGATCGTTGCTGCATTTGTTGATCGCGATTTCAATGCGGCCATTGGGAAAGCAGCATCTGCCCCCATTAGTTCGGCAATTTCTTCTCTTTTCGGCATTTCTCCGTGCCAAAGAGTGCTGCTAGCAGGTGCGTCATCTAAGAACAATTCTAACTTGCCCGATTCTAAGCGAATGGCAGCATTTTCTAAGGGCAAACCAGCAAAATATAAAAAGTGACTGCTGGCACGAAATGGATAAGTAAGTGCCGGATAATTGCGAGGAATGCTGCGCCCCGACCATAAAATTACCGGAAAATTAATTAAACTAGCCAGTTTTTGCCACCGTTGCTGTAAAGTATGAGTTAACAAATCATCACCTTGTGTAATTGTCATGGGTAAAAACCTATAATTTTGAGTTGGGTTTGCAGTCAGCCACAAGTTTTTGCATTCTCAGCATTAAAAAACTAAAATTCGGACTGCCAACTTGGCAGGCATTTTTGAGGAAATCCTCATCGGTCACTTCTTTTTTGCTAGCATTTATAAGCTGTCTTTTTTAGAGTCTTTCTCGTCATCGCCGGGATGATTTGGTTAAGCAGTAAGCCTGATCACTCTCAGTAAAAACAGGCTAAAAGTGTTTTTCTGCAAGCAATGAGCAGAAATGTCACAACACCCGCAATTAGTCAAATTCCTTGGTCTGGTTTTTGTTGATTGGGTGGCGTGAGCGATATCCTCTATTGACTGTTTGATATATGAGACTTTAAAGTATAAGTAAAATTAACTGAAAAAACATGAAAATTTCTCATAAAGCTCCTCAAACTTCTGTGCAAGTACGCGACTGGCCGATCTCACATTTACCGGGATTGAGCAAGGAAAACCAATCTCAACTGGAAGAGTGCAGCATCACCACAACCGGACAACTAATTCGCATGACGAAAACGCAGGCGGCGAAAGTGTTGCTAGCCCATCAATTACAGATTAACATTCAATATGTTAATAAATGGGTAGCGATGGCAAATTTGGCTCGAATTCCGAGTGTAGGCTGTCAGTATTGCGGGCTGTTACTGCACGCGGGTGTTGCTTCGCCGGCTCAATTGGCTCAAATGCCCGTGGAAAGATTGCATCAACAAGTTTTAAGGCTGCACGTAGCGACGATGCAGCGCAATGACTTGACTCCTTCAGTCGATCGCGTGCAAAAATGGGTTCAACAAGCTAGATTAGTCAGTAGTCATTAGTTAGTAGTCATTAGTCAGTTGTTAGTTGTTATTAGCAAACAGTCAACAGTCAACAGTCAACAGTCATTATTATGTCAATTCAAGTTTACGGAATACCGAACTGCGGCACCTGCAAAAAAGCTTTCCAGTGGCTCAAAAATAGCGATGTTAATTACGAGTTCATTAACACCAAAGAACAGCCGCCGACTCGCGAAACAATTCAAAGCTGGGTAGCTGCTGTGGGTTTTCAACCCATGCGAAATACTTCCGGTCAATCTTACCGCGCTTTGGGCGACGACAAGAATAATTGGACTAGCGAACAGTGGGTAGAGGCTTTTGCAAAGGATGCGATGCTGCTGAAACGTCCTCTTTTCGTTAAAGATGGAACGGCTGTTTTAGTAGGTTTCAAAGAAGACGCAATTAGAGAAAAATTGGGGCTTTCAAGGGGCTGAGTTCAGCCTGTTGTTCGCCGCATAAACTTCATCTCGCCCACATCATCTGTGAAACCCCAACGCTCGTAAAACGGCATCATGTTGGGCAAACAATTAAGAGCAAAGTTCTCGACAGCTTGCAATTCTGGATGATTTAAAACTGCATCCATCAACTTCGCACCCAGTCCCATCTTTCTGTGCGTCGGCTTGACAATGACATCAAAAATCATCGCTCTGTATACGAAATCGGTGATAACGCGAGTAAAAGCAATTAGTCGATCGCTCTCATCGACCAAACCAATGATAACATCAGTTGCAGCAAGCATTTTCACAACATCCTGCCGCGTCCGCTTGTCGCTCCAAAACTCGTTTTTGTACAAATCCATCAAGTCTGAAACCTGGCTGTCAGCCAAAGTTTCGACAATTCGGTAGTTAACCATATCTTCCCTCATAAAAATTAGAAGACTCAAGTCCTGACCACCAACCAACTTATTATTGTTTTACTGTTACCAAGCTAGACATTGCATCACCCCATAGCATGAATTTTACTGCTGTACTTCCGTTTCCTGGGTTTCAAATACAACCAGCTCATAAATATCCAGCATCGACATTTGCACTTCCACTGAAGCGAAGGAAACTATTGCTGATTCTCCCTCATATTCCCGAAACAACCATTCATTTGATTCTGTTTTAATATATTGTGCGACTAAAAACTCAGATTGATTGACTAACACATATTCACGGAATTCAGGGATCGATCGATAAAACCGAAACTTATCCTCCCGATCGAAATCCTTGGTAGACTTAGAAAGCACTTCCACAATCAGCACAGGATTGAGTATTTCATCTTTCCGTCCCTCTGTGCAAACTAATTCTCCTTCAACTACCATCACATCTGGATAAGTCCCGCGTCGATACCGAGGAATCCACAACCGCAAATCGCTCATAAATGGTCGGGCATTCTTTCCCCGCAAAGCAGATTTTAATAACGCATAAATATTACCGATTATCTGGCTGTGATTAATACTACCACCCGTCATTTGTACAATTTCTCCATCGCGGTATTCATTTCTAAACTCAGCATTTTCCTCTAAGTCCCGGTACTCATCTGGAGTATAAAACTTTTCCTTACTTTGTACTAACATTGTTGCCTCTGTACTAACTTTTATCTGCGTTTATCTGCGTTTATCTGCCTACATCTGCGGTCAAAAATCATAATTAACAGTATATCACAACAAAAAAGAAACGCCCAACTGCAAAGAGTCAGGCGTTTTCCACTATTTCACAAACAGGAAAAATTAATCCCGGCGAGACACCAAATTCGATTCAATTTTCGCACCCACAACAGGTTGCACCTGACTCAAAGCCGACTGCAACATGGGAGTTTTGGTAACAGCATCATTAGCCAAATTAAACAAAGGGTTCGACAAAATCCCCGCCAATGTTGTCGCCACCAAGGTGAGTACAACGCTGACTTGCAAAGGCCGCATTCCCTGAAGGTTCCAGCGAACTTCGGGATAATTTTTTACCGCGTCTGACATTTCTTGAGGTTCTTTTACTACCATCATCTTGACAACGCGGATGTAGTAGTAAATCGAAACTACGCTGGTAATTAATCCCAGAATAACTAAGCCGTAAAGTCCTGCTTGCCAGCCGGCCCAGAACAGATAGATTTTGCCGAAAAATCCAGCCAGGGGCGGAATTCCACCGAGAGAAAGCAGGCAAATACTTAAGGCTAAAGTTAACAGCGGGTCTTTTTGGTACAAACCCGAGTATTCGCTAATTTGGTCGGTTCCAGTCCGCAGCGAGAACAGGATAATGCAGGCGAAAGCACCCAAGTTCATAAACAGGTAAACCAACATATAAAATATCATGCTGGAGTAACCGGCTTCTGTTCCTGCAATCAAACCCAGCATTACAAAACCGGCTTGGGCGATCGACGAATAAGCCAAAAGCCGCTTCATGCTAGTCTGGGCGAGGGCAACCACATTTCCCAACACCATACTGAGAATGGCTAAGGCCGTGAACACGAACTGCCACTGTTCGATAAGTGCGGGGAAAGCAGTTGTTAACAAGCGGATTGCTAGGGCAAAACCGGCTGCTTTGGAACCGACAGAAAGAAAGGCAACAACGGGTGTAGGAGAACCTTCGTAAACGTCAGGAGTCCACTGGTGAAAGGGAACTGCAGAAATTTTGAAGGCGATGCCGGCGATCGCAAAAACCAAGGCAATCACCAAACCGAGAGATTGACCTTCATTCACAGTAGAAAGGTTAGCAGCGATCGCACTTAACTGAGTTTCGCCACCCGACAACCCGTACAGCAGCGAAAGCCCGTAGAGAAACACTGCCGAAGAAGAAGCGCCAATTAACAAATATTTCAAAGCAGCTTCATTGGAACGCGGGTCGCGTTTTGTGTAACCCGTCAGCAAATAAGACGAGATACTCAGAGTTTCCAACGAAATAAAAATCATCACCAATTCATCAGCGCCGCTGAGGAACATTCCCCCCAAAGTAGCGGCGAGTAAAATGCCGATGAATTCCGCTAAAGCAGTACCAGTTTGCAGTACATAGCGGACGGATATCAAAATAGTGACAGCCGCAGTCAAAGCGATAATGCCACGAAACACTAAACTCAAGGCATCGCTGTTAAAACCGCCTAGAAACGAGATGGTATCAACGTTATCCCACTGCAAACACAAGGCAGCGACGGCGGCCAACAAACCCGCAACGGCAACGTAGGGAGTCCAACCCGAGGAACTGCGGCCTACGATTAAATCGCCGACGAGAACCACCAAGAGGGTGATGATGACAATTCCCTCTGGCAAGATAGTTCCAGCATTTAGCTGGGCAGCAAGAGTAGCAAAATCCATATTTTCAGGCAGGTTGGGTAGTACAGACCGAAAAGCCTGTGATGGACACAGAACTCGTAAAAATTCTTTACCAAACAAAGATTGTATCGCGGAAGCTCCCTCGTGCTCTCTGCGTTGCGAGTGTGAGCTTGTGTATTACAATATAATACAAAGAAGTAGGTTCGCAGTTGCGCGTTGACTCGTCGGCTGCGGGCAACTGCGAACCAGTTTTAATGTGCCGCTTATGCCATCCACAGAATTCGATCGCCCCGCACTTACAGCCCGCGCCGTCGCAGCATCGGTGTCTGTTGCCTCTGCTGCGGGCATTCGCGTAAACGACCCCCACGTGCTTGCTGACGCCTATTCCGTGCGAGTTCACCTGAAACCTGCACCCATTGTGGCTCGGATCGCTACCCTAACCCCCGTAGTGCGATCGCCCGTCGAGTCTTGGTTGGCCCGCGAACTCTCTGTCGCCGCCTTTCTGGCTGCCAAAGGCGCTCCTGTAGTCCCTCCCAGCGATTTTTTACCCCCGGTACCCCACCATTGCGACGGTTTGACGATGAGCTTCTGGCGCTACTTTGAACCAATCTCTGATGCTTTGCCCGATGGGGCGACAGTCGGACGAATGCAAGCTGAACTGCACGCTGTTCTGCGCGATTACCCGGGCGATTTGCCGCTGCTGCCGCCCCTCAACGATATTCCGCGCGGGCTCGAAAGGCTCGAACAGCTTGGCAATATTCTGTCGGAAAGTGACCTGACGCTGCTGCAAACAACTTACGATCGCCTGCTGAGGCAGTTAAGCAATTCAGTCAGCGTGTTGCAGCCGCTGCACGGGGATGCCCATGCCTTAAATTTAATTCCAACTGCGAAAGGATTGCTGTGGAACGATTTTGAGGACACTTGCACCGGTTCGATCGCCTGGGACTTGATTAACCTCGACGATGAGGGGATAGCCGCTTATCCGAATGCGCTCGACTTTGCCAGCCTGGAACCGTACCGTAAAATGCGACACCTACACGCGATCGTTTGGGTATACGCGATGTCACCCGAGTTCCCCGACTGGCTCGAATCTGCTAAAACCATGCTCGATAACTTGCACATACTTAAGTCCTAATCATCATTATTGTGGAACAGGCTAGGGAAGCCTGTTCCTGAATATGCTGCCACTTTAAAAACCCCGATTTAAATTGAGTTTTGGTAAAAACTATTTCGCTTTTATATTTTATATTTTATATTTTCGGGTGCGCCGATGGAGCTGATAAAATAGTAACGGTCGTGCCAAATAATATTTAGCCAACAGAAAAAATTCTGTCTTTACCTCACTTTAAAAACTTCCGAAAAGTACAAGTAGTTCACCACGCTCCAGCAGGGCGAATTACCTTGCTTAAAGAGTCAAAAAAGATTGCATTAGCAATTGGAGAAAAGGCTATCACCGTTCACCATATCGGTAGCAAAGCGATTCGGAGCATTTATGCAGAACCGATTATTGATTTATTAATTGAGGTCAAAGACTTTGCTAAAGTAGAAAGTTAAACCAATAATTCGCCATGACTGACTCGCTAAGTGCCTACAAACGGCAGATTCTCAATGACTTCAACAACCGCCCCGACTACGAGAATGAATTTCACAAACAGGCTACAAGTCGGTTAGTAGAATTGGCAAAAGTGCGATCGGGCAAGCTTGTTATAGATATAACCACCGGAACAGGTTTAGCGGCGATTGCGGAGGATGCACTTAGGTCGATCGGGTGCAAGCAAATATGAGTCGCCTTTTCTACACCAGGAATTTTCTAGATAGTATGTCTAAACTACTCTCTTACATCTGTATATTTATTATTACCGGCTGGCTGCTGTTTGCTTGTGATTCCCCGGAAGCCCTAAAAGTAAAACGTCCTCCCCTAAAAGTATCTTTTGTCCCTTTTGTTAGCTATACACCTCTCATCATTGCTCAAGAGAAAGGATTCTTCAAAGCACAAGGGATAGACGTGGAACTGGGCTATGTAGACTACTCACAATTGCAAGACGCGGATTTCAGTGCAGGGAAGTATGATGCGATCGGATTGACCTTGGGCGATTTGGTGATTTTGAGTGCCACAAATCCTGATATGCAAGCTGTGATGGTTTTGGATGAATCGACAGGTGCAGATGTGGTAGTCGCACAATCGGGGATTAAAACAATCCCTAACTTGAAAGGGAAAAAGCTTGGGGCACATCTAGGCAGCTTTAGCGAGGTTTTCGTGACTGAGATGTTGAAAACCTCTAAACTGACAAGCGATGATGTTAGCCTGGTTCAAGTCGAGCATTTAGAAATTCCCGATCGCTTACAAAACAATGCTATCCAAGCAGGACACACTTGGGAACCGTATCTTTCTGAAGCATTAAAATTAGGGGCGCATATCCTGTTTACAAGCAAACAAACCCCAGGCTTAATTTTGGATTTAATCGCGTTTCGGGGTGAGGTGATCCGCCATCGCCCCGAAGATATTCGCGCCTTTGTGCGAGGCTGGCTTCAAGGCTTGTCATATTGGGAAGCAAATATTCCCGAAGGAAAGGAGATCGTGAGCAAAGCGCTGAATATACCCAGCAATACACTCTCTTTCGAGGGAATAGACTTTACTGACTTTGCAAATAATCAAAACTTCTTTCAATCAGACAGTCCTAATTATATCTCCAAAACCGCCAAGAAATATGCAGACTTTTTTATTCGCACGGGCAATGTGACGCGCCTTCCCAATCTAGAAACCTTGTTCAATTCTTCTTTTTTACCCCCCCCTCCTAGCCTGAAACCATGAAGCGCTCATTTTTAAACAGCCTCTTTATTATTACCTGCTGCCTGCTGTTTGCTTGTCATTCTTCGGCACCTCTAAAAGTAAAACCTCCTGCCCTAAAAGTATCTTGTGTTCCTTTTATTGGCTATACACCTCTGATCATTGCTCAAGAGAAAGGATTCTTCAAAGCGCAAGGGGTAGACGTGGAACTCAGCTATATAAAGCACTCACAATTGCTTTTCGCGGATTTCAGTGCAGGGAAGTATGATGCGATCGCATTGACCTTGGGCGATTTTGTGATTTTGAGTGCCACATATCCTGATATGCAAGCTGTGATGGTTGTGGATGAATCGACAGGGGCAGATGTGGTAGTCGCGCAATCGGATATTAAAACAATCCCTAACTTGAAAGGAAAAAAGCTTGGTGCAACTCTAGGCGACTTTAGCGAGGTTTTCGTTACTGAGATGTTGAAAACCTCTAAGCTGACAAGCGATGATGTTAGACTGGTTAAAGTCGAGACTTTTGAAGTTCCCAATCGCTTACAAAACAATGCTATCCAAGCAGGACACACTTGGGAACCGTATCTTTCTGAAGCATTAAAATTAGGGGCGCATATCCTGTTTACAAGCAAACAAACCCCAGGCTTAATTTTGGATTTAATCGCGTTTCGGGGTGAGGTGATCCGCCATCGCCCCGAAGATATTCGCGCCTTTGTGCGAGGCTGGCTTCAAGGCTTGTCATATTGGGAAGCAAATATTCCCGAAGGAAAGGAGATCGTCAGCAAAGCATTGAATATTCCCATCAATACCATTTCTTTAGACGGAATAGACTTTACTGACTTTGCAGAAAATCAAAATTTCTTTCAATCAAACAGTCATAATTATATCTACAAAATTGCCAAAAAATATACGGACTTTTTTATTCGCGCTGGCAATGTGACGCGCCTTCCCAATCTAGAAACCTTGTTCAATTCTTCTTTCTTAACCCCCCCGTCCTAGCCTGAAACCATGAAGCGCTCCTTTTTCAAAAGCATTCGTACAAAGTTAATTTTCTCGTTTCTCCTCGTTGCTCTAATTCCGTTGCTGCTGTTAGCATTTGTCAACAAGCAGACAACTGAAAAGGCATTGACCGACAACGCACGACAAGCGCTATCTGCGGCGGCTAACGAAACCGCTTACAGAATAGATGGGTTTATCGATGGGAATCTCAATGCCGTGCGCGTAGAAGCGATTTTACCAGGTTTGGCTGCCTATCTGGGCATACCTCCAGAACGGCGAAATGGTAGTCCCCAAGAGATGTTAGCGACTGAAACCTTAACCAGGCTCAGTCGCAAAGATACGCTTAATATTATCTCCTATGCCTTGCTCAACTTAAAGGGACGGAATGTACTCGATACGAATACACTGGATGTGGGACGAGATGAATCCGGTCAAGATTACTTCCAAGAACCGCTCAAAACTCAACTATCTTTTGTTTCTAGCATTAGGCAATCGCCGACAATTCCCAACCTCGTTACGCTCTTCTTTAGCAGTCCTGTTCGCGATGCGAAGGGAAATATATTGGGTGTATTGCGGGTGACATACAATGCCACATCTGTCCAGCAGTTGGTGAGTCGGAAAACTGAACGTGCAGGTGCGAAATCGTTAGCCGTTCTTTTAGATGAGAACTATATCCATCTGGCACATAGCACTACACCGGAACTCCTTTTCAAATCAATTGTACCTTTGTCACCCAATGTTGTAGTGAAACTGCAACGCGAAGGGCGTTTGCCTAAAAATATAACGGAAGAACTTGCAATCAATTTGCCCGACCTCAAGCAGGCTTTAGACACTAAACAGCCTTATCTAATCACACGATTGACAGCTACGGGTAATAATGAGTTAAGCCTCTTAGCGATCGCCCGCCTGCAATATCAACCTTGGTCAGTTCTTTTCGCACAACCCATTGCCGTTGCCCTAGCACCTGTAGAAAAACAAATACAGGATGCACTTCTTTTATTAGCAATCATCGCCACAATTGTAACTATCATCGCTTTGGCGATCGCACAACTATTAACCAAGCCTCTGATTTACCTCACCCAAGCGGTTGCCCAGTTTACGGCGGGTCACTTAGATATGCGTGTGAAGATGCGATCGCGAGACGAAATTGGTCTGCTAGCACGATCCTTCAACAGCATGGCGAGGCAAATTCAAGAATCATTTGAAACCCTCGAAGACAAAGTTAAAGAACGAACATCAGAACTCGCTAATGCTAATCAGGAAATCATTACCCTCAACGAAAAACTCAAAGTAGACAACCTCCGCTTAGGTGCAGAAGTGAATGTGGCGCGTCAGATCCAGCAAATGATTTTGCCTAACCCTCATGAACTGGAAATTGAGGGACTAGATATCGCCGGATACATGGAACCCGCCGATGAAGTAGGAGGGGACTACTACGACGTGCTACAGATCGATGGTGTGGTCACGCTGGCGATCGGTGATGTCACCGGACACGGCCTGGAAAGCGGCATTCTGATGCTGATGGCGCAAACCTCAGTTCGCACCCTGCAAGAGATTCGTGGACTAGATCCAGTTCGATTCCTGGATGTACTCAACCGTACCCTCTACAAAAACGTGCAGCGCATGAATTCTGAGAAAAGTCTGACGCTGGCGATTTTGAACTACTCCGAAGGACGGATCAGCATCAGCGGTCAGCATGAAGAAACGCTTGTTGTGCGAAACAATGGAGAAGTTGAGCGCATCGACACGATGGATTTAGGTTTCCCGATCGCTTTAGATGATGATATCGCAGGCTTCATCAGTCACATCCTGATTGAGCTAGAACCTGGAGATGGCGTGGTGCTTTATACTGATGGGATTCCAGAAGCCTATAACATCCGCAAAAAGCAGTATGGACTGAAGCAATTGTGTCAAGTGATTAGTCAAAATTGGCACAAGTCTGCTGCAGAAGTTAAGGATGCGGTGATTGTAGATGTACGGCAACATATCGGTAAGCAGAAAGTGTTTGATGATATTACCTTGCTAGTCTTTAAGCGGCAGGATGACGTTACTGAAAAGGGAAATTTAGTTAATAATATCATTTCCCAAGAAATATGCTAACATGAAGCTTAGACTTTGAGAAATACTTGACTTGATGAAAGTAAACTACCAATAAAGAATTGATTTAACAGCAGACGAGTTAAAAATAATTCTGTCCGAATAGCGAACTCTACCTAATAAACAAAAAATACAGGCACTTTATTGGTTAAAAACTGGAGCGAGTCAAAGCCTTACAGATGTAGCTGAACCTTTAGGTGTACATAGAATTACTGTACATAGATGGTTAAAAGAATATAGTGCCGGCGGTCTGTCAGATCAGTGATCCCAAATAATAAAAATTTAGGCACACTATGTATTAGCCTTAATCTATCTTACGTTTTTTAGGTGGAGCTACTTAGAAGATGGTTTGGGAACTGGAACGGTGGTAACACGGACATTCGGATCGAGGGCGTCACCTTGAGAGTAAATATAATCAAATGCCGATCGATCTTTAAGCATATGTGCCCGCAGAAACAGCCCGCTCCAACGGGCGATCGTTTCAATACCTACGGCTCGCTCTAAGGTAGCAGTATTGCGATCGGGCATCGCACCAGCGGGGTTATTAACATCGGTAATGCCGAAGTGATTTGCACCCATAACAGTAATCAAAGCTTTGGGTGGTGTTTGAATTTGGTCAAAGGTGCTTTGAGATCGATCGGGCAGGGCGACACCATCGATATCCCCTTGAATCAACGCCACTGCAATGCCATCATTAGCGATGGGTACAAATTCATTAGCAATGGGATTCCGCAAGTTAGCTCCAAAAAATGCAGCCGCTAATAGTTCTTTCGGGCGCGTAAATGGCTCTTGACACAAATACAATTCTGGGAGGCATTTGTTGGCAATCACTGATAACCCCACCGCACCACCAAAAGAATGACCCAATAAACCAAGGCGCTGCGTATCGATAACAGACGCGATCGGAGATGTGGGCTTTGTGTTTTCGATCGCCATTTGCGACAAAACCGCCGCAATTTGCGAAGTTTCCGACGCCAAATTAGGCGGTGAACTGGGATTGAAGGGCGAAGGCCGCAAATGGTTCGGAACGACTACCACAAAGCCGTACCGCGCCACATGGCTAGCGTAATCTGAATAAAATGATTTATCTACAAGCGCACCTTGCAATAAAAGTACAATGGGGAAAGAGTAATTACCCAAACTAATATCAGATGGTTTAGGATAATAAATGTCAGCTAAATCGTTATTAGCAGATATCATCGTACTGTAAAAGCTGGTTTCTTGAAATGGCGGTGCATAATCGATTGTTGTGGCAAAGACTTTGCCTCCAAGGACAACAAATGCAGCAATTACACAAACAATTGCTAGGGTTTTTGCTGATAAAAAATGAGGGTAGAAATTCATCATTATTGTGGGTTTGAGAGTGCGTGCATAAGCTACGCAAAAAAACAAGTCGGTGACCGTTGGCAATTTAAGGAGCGTTGCCGGAAAATATTTCGGACTCTGTGGCTAAGAGTATCAACTTGTGATTAATAGAAATTTGTCTCAAAATTACAAATACACTGACTCATAAATAAACAAAATTCCTGATTTTACACCATGTTTGACTACTTTTATTTTAGTGGCTTATAACCCGCCTAAATCTTCTTCAAAAAAACGTTTTGTAGAGTGGTAAATCGGAAGTTCGATGGCGAATGTCGCCCCTTGATCCGGTATCGAAAAACAACGGAGTTGCCCCCCGTGGTCGTCCACTACAATAGTATAGCTAATCGATAACCCCAAACCCTTTCCTGTTCCCACTGTCTTTGTTGTAAAAAATGGCTCAAGTATGCGTTGTTGAATATCTTGGGTTATGCCGGGGCCATTATCAGTAATATAAATACCCACTTGAAAGTCGGAGAGTAACTTCGTGCAAATAGTAATAGTAGGGATGGATCTGCTATCATCTACATCATTTGCCCAACGTTTTGGGGATTGCAACGCTTCAATCGCATTCGTCAGAACATTCATAAAAACCTGATTCATTTGCCCCGCGTAGCATTCTATCTTTGGCAGATCATCATACTCTTTTACCACTTTAATTATCCTTTGATCTGCTTCATCTTTTAGCCGATGCTGCAAAATCATCAGCGTACTTTCAATTCCTTCATGAATATCCACCACTTTTAACTCAGCTTCATCGAGTCGGGAAAAATTCCGCAGCGATTGCACTATTTCTCCGATTCGGTCAGCTCCTATGCTCATAGAAGCAATTAACTTCGGCAAGTCATTCCTGAGAAAAGCGAAATCGATTGCCTCCAGTTGTTCCTGGATAGCTGCTGTGGGATTGGGGAAATCTTCTGTGTAGAGTTGCACCAGCCTCAGCAAATCTTCAGTGTACTCCCTTACGGGCGAGAGGTTCCCTTTAATGAAGCTAATCGGGTTGTTAATTTCGTGAGCTACCCCTGCTACGACATTCCCTAAACTTGACATTTTCTCGCTTTGGATGAGCTGAGCTTGTGCATTTTGTAACTGTTGTAGAGCCAGCTCTAGTTGTTGGGATTTATTCCGCTCTTTAGCCTCAGACTCCTGCAATCGCGCATTTTGCTCGTGCATTTTTTTTTGCAAACGTTGAATAGTTAGTTGATTTTCGACACGAGCTAAAACTTCTTCTAAATGAAATGGCTTGGTGATGTAGTCTACTCCTCCCACAGCAAATGCTTTGACTTTATCCAAGACTCGATCTAGGGCGCTCAAGAAAATAACTGGAATACCCGAAGTTCTGCCATCCGCTTTTAAATGTTGGCAAACTTCATAGCCGTTCATCTGGGGCATCGTGATGTCCAGTAAAATCAAATCTGGCGGGGTGGAACGTGCTGCTTTTAATGCCATTTCCCCGTTGATTACGCCCCGAACTTTATATCCTTTGTCGCTCAACATAGTCGATAAAAGACGCAGGTTATCGGGGGTATCGTCAACCACTAAAAGATTGGCAACATGAGATGCTAATTTCTGGCTGTTCATGGGATAAGTTGTTCGGTTAAGTCAGTAATTTTATCAAATCGAAAATTATGAATCCAATCGGTGAGAATCTCCGCAGAAAAAGTATCGGATTCAGGGATTGTGGAGACTAAGCTTAAAATCAGGCCGGCATCAGCATCGATAGCTCCATGATGTAACTGTCTCACCCAATCCGTAGGCATTGTCGCCAAAGTTGTCCTTAAATTTTCAGTTTTTTCCCCTTCTTTTACACTCAAGTCTTGACCCTCAAGCTGAGATAATGTAAAGTTCGGTAAATCTTCATAAATATACTGTACCCCTAAATGTTCAGCCATTTTGGCAAAAATAACTTCTTCTTGGAAAGGCTTGCTCACAAAATCGTCACAGCCTGATGATAAAACAATGGCTCGCTCCTCCTCAAAAGCGCTAGCGGTCAACGCCACAATCGAGGTAGCCTCATCTTGAATATTGGCTTTAATTTGTCTGGTGGCCTCATACCCGTCTATCACAGGCATTTGCATATCCATCCAAATTAGGTGAGGTTTCCAAGTTTCCCAGGTTCTAATAGCTTCTTGACCATTTACTGCTTCGCGCACCTCCAAGCCAAGCGGTTTAAGAAGATGAACCAGTAGCAAACGGCTCTCCCATTTATCATCAACCACCAAGATGCGATATGAGGGTTGGTTGGGTTGTAAACCAATTACCCGCCTTCTTAATTGTCGAGGTTGAACTTCAGCCATCTCAGGGGCGCTAATTTGGATATCAAAACTAAAAGTTGTTCCTCGATTCAAGATACTGCTGACGGTAATGTCTCCTCCCATCAGTTGTACGAATTGTCGGCTGATGGGTAAACCCAAGCCTGTTCCTTCTTGAGATTTCCGACCTGCGTCAGTTTGCACAAAAGCCTTAAATAGAGAGCCTACCTCAGTAGGATCAATGCCGTAACCAGTGTCTTCCACTTCAAACGTAATAGTCCGTGGTTCGTTGTCTGTTAGGGACTTTTGTTTCGCGCTAATTGCTCCAACCCGAAGCGTTACACTTCCCTTCGTAGTAAACTTGATCGCATTTCCTAACAGATTAATCAAGACTTGACGCAATTTACTTTCGTCAGTTTTTACATACTGAGGAATGTTAGAATTGATGTGCCACCTGAGCTGTAAACCTTTAGAATCAGCTTTGATTTTGAGCATTTCTTCGAGAGAATGAAGCAAATGATACAGGTCAAAGCTAGTAGGATTTAAGGTGATCCGACCTGCCTCGATTTTAGACATTTCCAGCACGTCATTAATCAGCGTCAGCAAATGCTCGCCAGAACGATTAATGATGCCTATCTGTCCCTGCTGTATGTTAGAAAGGGATGAATCGCGCGCCAGCACTTGGGTAAAGCCGAGAATTGCATTGAGAGGAGTTCGTAATTCGTGACTCATTTTTGATAAAAATTCGCTTTTAGCCTTGTTAGCCGCATCTGCAACTTCTTTGGATTTTTGTAAGGCTGCCTCTGCTTTTTTACTTTCCGTAATATCGCTTGCTGTGCCAGTTATTCCTAGAATATTTCCCTCGGAATCTCGCACTACAAGTGAATTAAACCGGAGATTGATAGGTCTACTATCTTTAGCTAATTGTATAGTTTCATTCTGAAATACGGACTCTCCATTCAGCATACGTTGGAATATCTCGTTATCTTTAGGAAGTTTCTCAGGTGGCTGAAAATCACTGAATTTTCGCCCGATCATTTCTTCAGGGCAGTAGCCAAAAATCTGTTGGACGGCAGCGTTGACGAAGGTATAACGCCCTTCGATATCAAGTGACCAAATCATATCCTGCGATGTTTCAACTAAGTCACGGTATTTAGCCTCGCTTTCTTTGAGCGCTTCTTCTACCCTTTGACGCTCGGTAATGTCGTTAGTGACTAACAGAATACACGCTTCTCCACCCAGCTCAATAATATCTGCTGATACCAGCATCTTCCTCACCTCGCCTGATGAAGTACGACAATCGAATTCCTGATTGCGAACCACTCCTGATTCTTGCAAGAGCTGTCTGTATCTGTCACATTCTTCTAAATTACCCCAAAAATTCAACTCAATTGCTGTAAAACCAATTACCTGTTCGCGAGAGTAACTAAAAGTGCTGAGGAAACTGTCGTTTACTTCGATGTAGCGTCCATCTGCGAATCGGGCGATCGCGATCGGGTTAGGACTGGAACGAAAGGCTTTGGAAAACTTTTCCTCAGACTTGCCCAAGGCTATTTCTGTCTGCATTCTGACAGCCATTTCCTGTTCCAATTCTTGCGTTCTTTCTATAACCTTACGTTCCAGCGTTCGCGAGTATTCCCCTAATTGGTCATAGAGTTGAGCATTCTCAATGGAAATAGCAATTTGGGCAGATAAAAGTTTTAACAATTCTAGCCGATCGGTAGTAAAAGC